>JAFDER010000062.1 GCA_019310245.1 Deltaproteobacteria bacterium | reverse complement strand
GACTGCGTGAGCGTGAACGGCCCGCCGGTGACCGTGAGGGTCCCCCCTGCAGACGAGAAGGTCAGGCGGCCGAAGTCATAGCTGAGATACGGCGCACAGGCCTGGGAGATGCGCGGGAAGATGGAGAAACGTCCATCGTAGTGCGCCGCGGGATCGAAGGGGTCGCCGGGTGCGTCCAGCGCGTCAGGCAGGCACTCCGGGTACGTCTCGTAGGTGCACACGTCCCGCTCCTCGTCGCAGTCGTCCACGGTGCAGTCGTTGCCGTCACTGCAGTCGCGGCCGCCCATGGCCGGCTCGCACCCCCAAGTGCGGCAGACCTCCTCGCCGTCGCACCACAGTCCGTTGTCGCAGTCCGCGTCCTCCTCGCAGCCCTCGATGCACCCCTCGGTCAGGTGGCAGTGGGTTCCCTCGGGACAGCGGCTGTCGATGGCCGTGTGCTGGCAGACCCGGGCCACCGTGCACTGGTCCTCGGTGCAGTCGATGCCGTCATTGCAATCCGCGTTGCTCGTGCAACCCTCGGACCCGTCGTCCGCGGCCTCAACGGTCCCATCCGTCAACTCGTCGAGGTCGTTGTAGGCGTCGGCAGGGGGATTGTCCGGTCCGTCGCCGGTGGCACAACCAATGGCGAGAAAAGCCAGCACGAGCGGGATCGGAGCCGAGCGGTGGAGGATAATTTCGCCAATGATATCCATGAGTAAGAAGTAGCATGGATCAGGTCGACCGGCAAGCCAGAGGTGCTCGTGCGAGCTACACTCTCCTCACCATCGAGCCGAACCCGACGACGAAATAGCCGACGAGGAAGAGCAGGAGGAAGGGCACCGCACTGAAGTGGCCTCCCTCGAGGGCGAGGTAGAGGGTCAGGGCGAAGTACGAACCGAACAGCAGCTCCACGATGGTGAACGCGCTCTTGACGGGGCGGTACCACTTCCTGGATCCGGGCGGGACCGAGTCGCGGGAGGCCACGAGGCCCGTCTTGGGGGTGCGGATGAACTCGGCGCTTCCGCTCAAGAAGCCCTCGAGGACCGCACGAGCGTTGTTCAGGCTGATGCCGATCCCCACCATCATGAGCGCAGGCAGGAGAAGGAATCCACCGCGCCAGCGGCCATGGACGACGCGGTAGGTGACGAGGTAGAAGAGCGCGATCGCGCATGTCGTGCCCAGGAACAGAGGCAGGTCGATGAGCAAGACCTCCTTGACCCCCTGCTCCGTGCGGAACAGGATCGTGGGAAGGATGAGCATCGCCAGGGGCACCATGAACAGGTAGGCGATGTTGTTGGTCAGGTGGAAGAAGGCCTCGACCTTCACCTTGAAGGGGATCGGCGCACGCAGCACGGTCAGCAGGAGCTTGCGCGCCACCTGGATCGAGCCCTTGGCCCACCTGAACTGCTGGGCCTTGAAGCTGTTGAAGTCCTGGGGCAGCTCCGCCGGTGAGATCACATCGGGCCGGTAGACGAAGCGCCAGCCCTTGAGCTGGGCACGGAAGCTCAGATCCATGTCCTCCGTGATGGTGTCGTGCTGCCAGCCGCCCGCATCCTGGATGGCGGCCTTGCGCCACATGCCGGCCGTACCGTTGAAGTTGAAGTACCGGCCGGTGCGGTACCTGGCGTTGTGCTCGATCATGAAGTGGCCGTCGAGCATGAGCGACTGCACGCGGGTCAAGAGCGAGTGATTCTTGTTGATGTGGCCCCAGCGCGTCTGGACCATGCCGACCGTGGGATCCGTGAAGTGATGGATCATGAGGTTGACGATGTCCGGACGCGGAACGAAATCCGCGTCGAAGATGAGGATGTACTCGCCGCGCGCGACCTTCATGCCCCCTTCGAGAGCGCCGGCCTTGAACCCCGTGCGATCGACTCGATTGATGTAATGGATGTCGACGCCCTGCTCCCTGTAGTGCCGGACGGTGCGCCGCGCGATTTCCTGGGTGTCATCGGTGGAATCGTCGAGGACCTGGATCTCGAGCTTTTCGCGCGGGTAGTCGATCGCGCACACCGCGTCGATCAGCCGCTCGGCCACGAACTTCTCGTTGAACATGGGCAGCTGGACCGTGACGACGGGCAGATCCTCCCACTTCTCGGGCTCGGGCTCCTCGTGCTTGCGCGAGCGCCAGTAGAGGAAGACGAGGCCGGCGCGGTGCAGCCCGTACATTGACAGCCCTCCCAGGACCACCAGGTAGCACACGATGAAGATGTCTTCCATCCAGGGCATGGATTCCATGTCGCCCTCCTCCCCCGGTCGAAAAGCTTCCGTCCCTCGACCTGTTTGCGAAATGCTAGTCCGCCCGAGGCGGGAAATTGTCACGACAATGTAATTATTTGTCGGTAATTGTAAAATTACCTTTTGTTATCAAACGGTTGCGATGATACTCGCCACGAGGGAGCAACACAAATTATTGCATAATTATACCGAGCATCGTGCCCGTCAGCCGGGAGGGAGGCGTCCGGCCGCACTTGCCCAAACGGGGGCGTCGGGTAGAATGGGGCCGCCGTGAAGCGCTGGCTCCCATTTTTCTGGCTCCTCGTCCCCCTGGCCGGCCTCGTCGAGATGGGTCACCACGCCTGGGTGGAGGCGCGCATCCCCACGGACGAGGACTGGGAGCAGGCCGCCGACGTGATCGATGCGGGGTGGCAGGAGGGAGACCTCGTGGTCATCACCCCCTGGTGGGCCTCCCAGGGCTGGCAAGAGCTGGGTCGGTTCATGACCGTCGAGCAGATGGCGCGCGAGGACGACACCGGCTACGGAACGATCTGGGAGGTGGCCCTGCCAGGCCACAGGCACGAGCAGTACGCCGCAACCGGCACGCTGCTCGACGAGAAGCGGGCCGGCAGGCTGACCGTGCGCCGGTACCGGTTCCCGGACGCTCCCACGAACATCTACGACTTCGTGGCGGCGCTTGAGACGGATGCGTCGGTGACCATGGTCTCGCAGGCAGGCGGGGAGAATGAGCCCTGTCAGTTCCGGGCCCATCCAAAGGCGGGGCTCGTGCCCAACGCGGCGGTCCAGACGGGGAAGTTCGCCTGCGATCCGCGCCTTCCCTGGAACAGCGTGGCACGTGAGGTCATCGCCGACCTCACGAACAGGCCGCGACTCTGCATCTGGGCCCATCCGGTCAGCCAGAAGCGCATCAGCATCACGTTCGAGGGTGTGCCGGAGGGCGCCGTGATCGAGGGCCACACCGGGCTCGAGTACGAGGCGGCCAGGGAAACGATCGACCGGCCTCCCATCTTCCTCGAGATCCGCACTGCCGGGAAGGTGGTCGGAACGCACGCGCTGGATCGCCACTCGGGGTGGACTCCCTACCGCTTCGACCTCGGACCCGCGGGAACGGGCGGGACGATCACGTTCGAGGTCTTCTCGCATGACGTGGACATGGGCCACTTCTGCTTCACGGCCAAGCTGAGGGACCGGTAGATGAACGCCGGAATACAGTCGCGACGCGCCGGCCTCGCCGTGCACGGGGTCGGTCTCATCATCGCGGCAGGATACGTGGCCGTGCTCCTGGCCACGGCCGGCGACGTGGGCTTCTCACGCGACGAGGGCTTCTACTTCACGGCCTCGGAGCATTACATGCGGTGGTTCGACCTGCTGGGCGAGGACCGGCAGACGGCCGTGACGCAGCAGGTCGTGGACCGCCACTGGAGGATGAACAGCGAGCACCCGCCCCTCATGAAGGTGCTCTTCGGGCTGAGCTGGAAGCTCTTCGCGCAGAAGCTGGACTGGATGCGGGAGTCGACGGCCTTCCGCTTCCCCGGCATGGTCATGGGAGGGCTCCTGCTCTACCTCGTCGTGGTCTTCGGCACGCGGATCGCGGACATTCGCGTGGGCGTGTTCGCGGCCCTCGCCCTGGCACTCATGCCCCGCTTCTTCTACCACGCACACCTCAACTGCTTCGACGTGCCGATGGCGACGATGTGGTTCGCGGTGATGGCCGCGTTCCACAGGTCGCTCACGTCGTGGAAGTGGGCCATCGTGACGGGGGTGCTCTGGGGCCTGGCCCTGGCGACCAAGCTCAACGCGTTCTTCATCCCGGTCGTGCTCATCGTCTACTGGCTGGTGCGCTACTTCTCGGAGTTCCGGCTGCGCGGCGGCAGCCGCGGCGGCGGCCGCCTGGCGCTGCCCGGCGTGCCGCTCGCCCTGTTCGCCATGCTCGTCATCGGCCCGCTGGTGCTCTACGCGCTCTGGCCGTGGCTGTGGTTCGACACGCTCAACCGCTTCGGCGGCTACCTCGGCTTCCACAAGCACCATCCCTACTACAACATCGCCTATTTCGGCGTCACGTACTTCGAACCGCCCTTTCCGATCTCCTACCCGTTCGTCATGACCCTGGTGACCGCCCCGTTCGTCACGATGGTCACGGCCTTCGTCGGGATGGGCGAGAGGCTCGTCACCTCGGCGCGTCGCATCTTTCCGGCGCTCGGACCCCTGCCCCTCGAGACGCTCGAACGCGAGCGCGCACGCCGCGGCCTCAACTTCTTCCTCGCGCTCAACATGCTCGTGCCCATACTCATCATCGCCTGGCCTTCCACGCCCATCTTCGGCGGGACCAAGCACTGGCTGCCCGCCTGGCCGTTCATCGCCCTGTTCGCGGGGTTCGGGTTCCGCGCCGCGTCGGACGGCATCGCGAGGCTCCTCGAGAAGGCGCCCGGGATCATGCGGAGCGTCAAGGGCGGCCGTCACGTGGCCGCAGCTGCTCTCGGTGCGGTCCTCCTCGTCCCGGCCGCACAGCAGACCGAGGTGAGCCACCCGTTCGGACTGAGCCACTACACGATGCTCGTCGGAGAGACTCCCGGCTCGGCCGACGCGGGCATGTGCAGGCAGTTCTGGGGATTCACCACGGGAAGCGCGCTGGACTGGCTCAACGAGAACGTGAAGCCCCGCTCTCGCGTCTTCTTCCACGACACCGCCTGGGACAGCTTCCGCATGTTCCAGCGCGACGGCTCCCTCAGGGGCGACATCCATTGGGGCGGGCAGGTGGAGGGCTCCGACGTGGCCATGGTCCACTGGGAGCACCACATGTCCGGCATCGAGTACTCCATCTGGACCGCGTACGACACCGTGACCCCGTCCAGGGTGGTCACGCACCAGGGCGTTCCGATCCTCATCATCTACTCGTCTCGTTGACGGCCGGCCGTCCGTAAATTACATTACAACCTAGCTGGAATCAGAACGCACAGTGTTCCAGAACGACCCCGATCCGGGGGGAGGAAGCATGAAGAACATGAAGATCAAGGCCGTCATCACGCTCGTCCTCTGCGCGCTCCTGGCGCCGGCACGCGCCGGCGCCGAGGGCATCGACGTCGAGGCCATCCAGCGGGCCATCGAGGAGGCCGGCGCCGACTGGACGGCCGGCCCCACGCCCCAGACGCAGATGACGGACGAGGAGAGGGATCGCCTGATCCCGGACGGAGGGGACGCGTTCGGACCACCTCCCCTTCCGGAGCATCTCTACGAGGCGTCACCCGGCGTGAGCAAGGGCGATCCTCCCACGCCGGATGCCACCGCGTCCCGCTTCAGCTGGCACGACTACGAGGGCATGGACTGGATGACCGAGGTCAAGGACCAGCGCACCTGCGGGGGCTGCTGGGCGTTCTCGTCGCTCGGAGTGACCGAGGCCGCCTACAACATCGCCATCGGCGAGCCTCACCTCGACATCGACCTCTCGGAACAGGTGGTCATCGCCTGCACGAGCGGAGGGTGCGACGGCGGCATGCCCGAGCCCGTGGCGCAGTACCTGCGGCGCACCGGCGTGCCGGACGAGCAGTGCTACCCGTACCTCGCCCTCGACGGCCGCTGCGACGACAAGTGCTCGGACTCGGCCACGCGCTCCTTCCAGATCTCGGGCTGGGGATGGCGGCCGATCTTCCTGTACGGAGAGGCCGGGGTCAAGGAGTACATCGTGCGCAGCCCGCTCATCGTGTCCATGGACGTGTACGGGGACTTCACCGCCTACACGGGAGGCGTCTACGAGCACGTCACCGGCGAGTACGAGGGAGGCCACTCCATCGCGCTCGTGGGCTGGGACGACGCTCACGACTCGTGGATCTGCAAGAACTCCTGGGGGCCGTCCTGGGGCGACGGCGGCTACTTCGAGATCCTGCGCGGGGACTCCGGCTTCGGCAACCACATCGTGTACGTGACCGTCAACGGCTCCGACCTTGGCGGCCACCCCTGCATCACGCCGCGGCACCAGGACATCGAGGTGGTCTCCGGCGGGACCCCGGTGAGCGTGGAGGTGACGCTCACGAACTGCGGTGGCTCCCACCTCGACTGGACGGCGGAGCCGGACCCCGCAACGGGGTGGCTCACCGTGGAGCCCACCTCCGGTTCCCACGCCATCGGGGAGGGAACGACGCTCACGGCCACGATCGATCCCGCGTCTCTCACCCGTCTCGGTCCCTGGGCGGCCTCCGTGCTGGTGCACGGAGGCATCAGCGACGCGAGGGGCTACCTGGACATCAACGTGATCAGCGCTCCGCCCGCTGCGGACTTCGAGGCGGATCCCACGTCCGGGCCCGTCCCGCTCACGGTCCGGTTCTCGAACACCTCCACGGGGACCGTCACGAACACGGAGTGGGACTTCGGCGACGGGGAGACGGGCGGCGGCCGCAACCCGGAGCACACCTACGAGGCCGAGGGCGTGTACACGGTGTGGATGGAGAGCTCGGGACCCGATGGCCGCGACTCGCTGACGCGCGAGGATTACATCACCGTCCTGCCGCCGGGTGCGGACCCGCTTCCCGAGGAGGCCCCCGACGAGGCCGCGGACGGGGCGCCGGACGCCGACGAGGACGTGGAGGACGATGGACCGGACGACGGGGCGACGCCGGGCTGCGGCTGCGCCGTCGTGCGCTGACACGCGAGGCATGCCCCAGGACGAGAGGCCCCGATGAGAGCACATTTCATGCTGCTGACAGCCGCGGCGCTCCTCGCCCCGGCGTGCGGCGGCACCATCAAGACGAGCGGCGACGCCATGAGCGACCAGCCGGCGGACGCCGGCGAGACGGCGGACGGGGAGAATCCCTGCGGCGACGAGCGCACGATGGACTTTCCCGTCTTCAACGGAACGGCGAGCTGGGATCCCACGGTGGTGGACCTGACCGACGGCCAGGGGCTCGCCGTGGGCGCCCTGATGACCGAGCGCTGGGGCACGTGGAGCAACTCGTGCACGGCCACGCTGGTGACGCCCACGCTCGTGCTCACGGCGGCGCACTGCGTGCGCGGCTGGTGGGGGGACGAGCCTGCCTCGAGCTTCAGGTTCGCGGTGGGAGACGACGTGGCCTCGCCGCTGCACCAGTGGGAGCCGGTGATCGCGCAGTCGCACCCGGACTACGGGGCAGGAGGAGGCAGCGCCTCGCACGACGTGGGAGTCCTCGTCCTGCCCGAGCCGGCGAACATCGCGGTGCCCGGCATCGAGCCGATTGCCATGAACTGCACCCTCCTCGACTCGACGACGTTCATGGGCGCCTCCGTCCAGAACGTGGGCTACGGCCAGACCGAGAGGGGAGACAACACCAGCCAGTGGTGGACGGTGGAGGAGGTGATCGACCTCACGCCGTTCGACTTCACGGTGGATGGCCACGGCGTCTCCTCGGTGTGTTACGGCGACTCGGGCGGCCCGAGCATGTGGACCATGCCCGACGGCGTTGCCCGGGTCATCGGCACCGTGTCCTGGGGAGACCCCAGCTGCGTGGACGAGGACCACTTCGCCCGTGTGGACGACTCCTGCACCTTCCTCAGGGGCTTCACCGAGGAGTGCGGAGACGTGACCGCGGAGGGCACCTGCGACGGGGAGAGTGCCGTGTGGTGCGAGGACGGCGTGCTCGTCACGGTGGATTGCGCCGCATCGGACCGCACGTGCGGCGACGACGGCACCGGGCTCATGCGCTGCATCGACGCCGCGGTTCCCTGCGGTGACGAGACGTGGGAGGGGCGCTGCGAGGGCACCGCGGCCGTGTGGTGCGAGGACGGCGCGCTCGTGCGCGAGGACTGCGCGGAGGTGGGCCTCGTGTGCGGGAACGATGGCACGGGCCTCATGCGCTGCATCGAGGATCCCTGCGGAGGGTTGACCTGGGAGGGCCGCTGCGAGGGCGACGACGCCGTGTGGTGCGAGGACGCAGAGGTGAGGACCCGCTACTGTGCGGACTGCGATCAGGTGTGCGGATGGGTGGAGGAGATGGGCGCCTACTACTGTATTGACCCGGACTGACTCTTTCCTTTACACCGTAGGGGATGGATCCCTACCAGCAGCCTGGCGGACAGTCGCCCGGGCCGCCCGCGTTAGTCCCCGAGCCGCAGTCGAGCGGCGGGCTGGGTACGGGCGCCAAGATAGGGATCGGAATCGGCATCGGCTGCCTGGTGACGGTGCTCGCCGCAGGCCTCATCCTGCTGTTCATGGGCGCATGCACGTGCTCTGCCTGCTCGAGCTGCTGCGAGGGCATGACCCAGATGGCGCAGAAGCAGCAGGAGATCGAGGAGCGCGAGGCCGCCAAGCTCAGGGAGGTGGGCGAGACCGTCCAGTTCGGCCACGTGTCGATGACCATCTCGGATGCCCAGAGGCAGGGCGAGACGGTGGTGATCACGGCCGATGTGGAGAACACGAGCTTCGATCCCGTCTCCATCGGACCCGAGATGTTCAAGCTCTCCGACTCGAATGCGGAGTCGTACTCTGTGGACGCGGACAAGGCGGCGATGACACTGGAGGGCATCCAGGACGGCCAGAGCGTCGAGTCGAACGCCACCATCACGACCCGAGCCGTGTTCACGGTACCGGCGCAGTCCACGGGCCTGGTCCTCGAGGTCAAGGCACCGGAGTACGGCTACACGAAGCGGCGTTTCAAGCTGGGGCTGTAGCAGGCATGGAAGCGACCCGTCTGGCCAGGGCCTGCGCGCTCGTGTCCGGGGCGATGGGCAGGAACCCGGGCGCGCTGGCAGACGTCACGGCGGGCGAGGTCTCCCGGGCCATGGTGCAGGCCTCCGGCCTCGACGTTGCCGGGGCCCGGGACCTCCTCGAGCCCACCAGCGTCGAGGGCGTGCACGCGACGTGGTACTGCGAGCCCCTCTCGCGGCTCCATCCCGAGTGCCGTGCCCCGCTCCTCGGGCTCCTTCCAGGACCCGTCGCACGGTTCGCGGCACTCGCTCTCGAGAGGGCGACCGGAGAGACCGTGGAGGATGCGCCGGCCGCACGGGGCATGACGGCCGCGTCCCTCGCCGCCTCTCTCAGGCCGCCCCTCGGCCATGCGCCTCCCGGGTTCCTCGATCGCCGCGGCGCGCAGGATCCCCTGGTGTGGGTGTCGCGAAACGTCGATGCACTGCCCTGCGAGCTCGTGTTCACGGGCTGGCCCGGAGAGGCTCGAGAGCTCGAGGCGGCGCTCGGGGCGGTGAGCGAGCAGGCAGGCGCGCTCGTCACGCTCGCCGCCTGCCTCGCCGCACGCGCGGACGATGCCCGGGCCATCGCGGCCCGCATGCCGTTCAGCGTGGGGACTGCATTCCTCGCCGCGCGATCGCGCTGGGTGCTCGCTCTCGACACCGGCGAGGCGGCGGACCTGTACGCGCGGATCGCCGACACGAAGGGGGACGGGACGTCATGACGCGCATCCTCAGGGGCCGGCCCATCCTCAAGCCGGAGTATCTCAAGACGCTCACCACGTCCCGCGAGCTCATCGAGGCCGCGGAGGAGGCCGCAGGACAGATCCGCGCCCAGGCCGAGCGCAGGGGACTCGAGGACGGGCTGGCCCTCGCCGGAGCCGCGCTCGCGGAGGCCGAGACGCGGCGCGCGCACTGGCTGGACGAGGCCCGCTCAGACCTGGCCACCCTCTCGCTGCAGGTGGCCTCGAGCCTCTACGCGCGGGCGCGCGAGGAGGATCGCTCCATCGTCGAGGGCATGTGCCGCAAGGCCATCGACCAGGTCGCGCAGGCGAGGCGGATAGCGGTGCGCATCAACCCCCGGGACGTGGACGCGCTCGAAGGCGTCACCGGAGCGCGGGGCGCACCCATTGACATCGTGCAGGACGGATCGATCACCGCCGGAGGCTGCATCGTCGAGACGGATCTCGGCTCCGTGGACGGCCGGCTCGAGACGCGTCTGGACGCCCTGCGCGTGTCGCTCGAGGCGGTGCTCGAGCGACACGCGAAGAAGGACGCTTGAGCGCCCGCCCACAGCCGGGGGGCATGTCGAGGCGCAGGCTCTTGCCACGCGATCCCTACTCACCCAGGCGAATAGCGATCCACGTGACGCTGTTCGTGCTCACGATCCTCACGACGTTGTGGGTGGGCGCCATGTACAATGCACAGTCCCTCGCCGCCATCGAGGAGCCCGGGCTCCTCGACCTGGTGGTGGCGGGCGTCCCGTACTCGGCCACGCTCATGTCGATCCTGCTCTGCCACGAGATGGGCCACTTCGTCGCGGGCCGCATCCATCGCGTCAGGCTCTCGCTGCCCTACTTCATCCCGCTTCCATTCGCACTGGGAACGCTCGGCGCGCTCATCGCCATGCCGCCGCTCGAGTCGCGCAAGAAGCTCCTCGACGTGGGTGCAGCGGGCCCGATCGCCGGCCTCGTGGTCTCGACGATCATGATGGGCGTCGGGCTGCAGCTCTCGGAAGTCTCCACGCTCGAGCCCGGCGTCGTGGTCCTGCAGGAGGGGCAGAGCCTCTACTACATGGCCGTCAAGCTCCTCGTGCTCGGGCCCATGCCGCAGGGCCACGACGTGTTCCTGCACCCCGTGGCCTGGGCCTCGTGGATCGGCTTTCTCGTCACCATGCTCAACCTCATCCCGCTGGGCCAGCTCGACGGCGGCCACGTGGCATACGCGGTGCTCGGGCAGCGGCAGAACCGCTACTCTGGGTACATGCACGTCGGGCTCGTCGCCCTCGGCGTGTGCGTGTCGGGCTTCTACGGCATCGGCGCGATGATCGCCCGCCTTCCGTGGCAGGAGGTGGCCACGCAGGCGCAGACCGGCCTCGCCTGGTTCGTGTGGGCCGGCCTGCTCTATGCGTTCAAGCGGATGGGGCGGGTGTACCACCCGCCCGCACCCGATCCCGCGCCGCTGGGAACGGCGCGCATCGCCGTGGGCGTGCTGTCTTGCGCCTCACAGGCGGTTCTGGTAGCATTTTCGAAATTCATGATGATATTCGATAAAAGTGTGCAGTTGCTAAAACTCTTGGCGGACAACACCCGCTTCAAGATCATCTGCATGCTCGCGGAAAGGCCTCACTTCGTCCACGAGATCGTGAAGAATACGGGTGTGAGCTCATCGGCCGTGAGCCAGCAGCTCAGGCTGCTGAAGACAGCGGGGCTCGTGAAGGACCAGCGCTTCGGCCAGTCGGTCCAGTACGAGCTCACGGACGAGCACGTCTTCCAGATCCTCGACGCGGTCTTCGACCACGTGAAGGACTCGGAGCGCTGAGCGCAGCCTCCGTCTAGAACGGGATCTCGACGATGGTGAGCTGGTAGCCCGTCATGTCGGAGTAGGTGTACGGGCCGCTGCCGATGGTGAAGCGCTCCACCTCGTAGGTGTCGGGATTGACCTTGATGGCCTGGTTGGAGCCCTGCGCGACGGCCCACACCTGGCCCTGGAAGTCGATGGCCACTCCCACGACGTCCGATGCGCCGAGCGGGGCCGTGCCGATGAGCTCCACGGTGGTCTCGTTCACCTCGATGAGGCTTCCGTCGGTCACGGCGGCCCACACCGAGCCCTCGTCGTCCACGGCGATGCCCCTGTTGAACTGCGCGAGCCCCGTGTTGTAGGTCGTGTTCGTGCCGCTCACGGGATCGAGGCGGTTGACGCCGCCCATGCCGGCCGTCCAGATGCGCCCCAGACGATCGACGGAGATGCCGTAGCCGCAGGGCACGGTGTGGATCGTGAACGCGTGGGTCGTCATGTTCAGCTGCGAGAGACGGCACATGCCCACCGTGCAGCCCATGGCCACCATCCAGAAGTTGCCCAGCCCGTCCATGGCACCGCCGTACGGCCCAACTCCGGCGTTGTAGCCGGCGGGATCGAGGACCTCGCCCGTGTCGCCGTCGATCTCGTAGGCCTTCTGGTTCATCATGCACCCGATCCACACGTGGCCGCCCAGCCCCGTGTCGGGGTCCTCGTCTCCCTGCCAGGCCGTGGCCCGGCATCCCATGGCCATGCCCCCGCCGCCCGGCGGCAGCGGCGTGTTCCAGATCATGCACTCGTCCTCGCCCCAGGGAAGGACGTCGTCTCCGCCCGTCGAGGTCTGGATGCCGGGGATCCCGTTGCGGTCGATGCAGTCGTAGTCCTCGGCCGCGAACTTGGTGACCGACGAGGGGCCGGGCGAGGGATCGCGATTCGTGACCACCATGTCGCCGTGCAGGTTCACGCTCGTGCGGGAGGGATCGCCGCTGGCGCCCTGCGGGCTCGTGACGTAGCGGCCCATCTCCACCCCGTCGAGCGTGCACAGCTTCGAGAGCGTGCCCTCGGCCGAGTTGGCGATCCAGATGTACGACTTCTCGCCGCACGCGCTGGGCGGATGGTCGACTCCGGGGTCAACGGGCGGGTCCACGCCGGGATCCGCCCCGTCGATCGCGTCCCAGAGATCAGGGGCATCCACCGCGTCGCTGCCCGTTCCATCGAAGTGGACTCCCGGACCGTCGTCCGCTCCACAGGCCGCGAGCACGGCAGCAAGGGGCAGGATCGCAAGACTCATAGCACGCTTCATGGCTGGCCCTCCCGTCAACACAGTAGTGTATGTGGACGCACCACAGGTTTCAAGCTCACTGCAATCTACCAGCCGAGGATGAGGCGCTGGGCGAAGTTGGGATCGCCCTGCTGGCCGAGGATCTTCTCTCCGGCCGACTCGATGTCGTAGTCCACGCGCTTGAACGTCACGCGCCACTCGTCCGTGTCCAGGATCACGTGGCACGCCTGGTTGTTGAGATCGCGCGGCTGGCCAACGCTCCCCACCGAGACGATGTAGCGGGGGCCGTCACGGGACAGGAGGAAGTCCCTCTCGTGGATCTCGTGCACGTCGTAGTCCTCGATGAGGTAGACCTTGCAGAGGTGCGAGTGACCGAGGAAGGTGATGAGCGGCAGTCGGTCGATCATGGTGAAGAGGCGCTGTACGGATCTTGCGCAGCCACTCCAGGTTCTCCGGCTTGAGGATGCGCGCATGGTAGTCCAGCGTGTTGCGCGCCGAGTCGTAGTAGTAATCGTAGTTCATCCGGCGTGCGACGGCGGCGTCGTGGTTGCCCAGCACGGTGAGGCCGGCCATCTCGCGCACGATGCGGCAGCACTCGTTCGGCCAGCCTCCGTAGCCCACGATGTCGCCGAGGCAGTAGACCCTCTCGACGTTCTCATCCTCGATCATTGAGCGCGTTGCGAGAAGCGCCTCGAGGTTGGCGTGCACGTCGCTGAAGATGGCCACACGCATCGCGTAGAACCTAGTCCCCCGACAGCCTGGCGTCCATGGCCCTGACGAACAGGAGCAGGGGATCGTCCGTCTCACCGGCGAGAAGCCCCTCGATCTCGGACTTCACGCGCGGCTTCATCGCGACCGCCTGCTTGGCGAGCGAGGCCAGCACGGGGTCTCTCTCGTCGGCAAGATCCTTGACCTGCTTGTTGCAGCGCGTCAAGGCAAGGGCCGCGGCGAGGAACACGAGCCTGTCCTCGCACCCCCGCGGGTTGCGCAGGAACTGCTCCACCGTCCTGATGGCGGCCATGCCGAAGCGCGAGAGGATCTCGGCCTCGATCTTCCAGTCCGGTTCCTGGTGCTCGCACAGGACGTTGATCAGCGGGACCACGGCGGAACGCAGGCCGAGCTTGCCCAGCGCCAGCGCCGACGCGAGCCTGAGCTCCCTGCGGTCCGACTTGAGGCTGCTCATGAAGAATCCCTCGCCTTCGTCGTCGGAGCCCGCGAGGATGCAGGGCACGACGTGCAGGAGGTCGTCGGGACCCATGAGCTTGACAGCGTCGGTCACGAACGGGAAGGCCTCGGAGTCCTCGCGGCGCAGAAGCTCCACGGCCGCCTCGGCGCGTCGCGACAGCCGGTACAGCCACCTGAGCAGGACCTCCCTGTCCAGGTCGGCCACGTCCGTGGCGTCGAGCAGGGCCACCTCGGCACCGAACGAGACGTCACCTCCCACGGCGCGAACGTAGTCGACGGCCACCTCGGCCACCTCAAGATCCAGCGGCACGTCGCGGCGGGCCGCCGCTTCGACGAGCCTGGTCCAGTTGTCGCCCACCTCACCGTCGCTCAGATCGTGATCGGAGCGAACCGCGCCCAGGAAGGCCCTCAGGGAATGGCTCACGAGTGCCGTGTCGTCGTCCGCGAAGCCCATGGACACGGCATCGGCGGGCAGGTCGCCCGGCAGGTCGAGGCCCGCCTCCACCGCACGCGTCAGGACGCGGCGCTTGATCGATGCGATCCCCTCGAGCGGAAAGGAGTAGATGCGCACGAGCTTCCGGACGTTCTCCGGGCTGGACCACATGACGAGATCGTCGAGAGCCTTGATGGTGCCGCTCAGGGAGACGTGCTGCTCCACGTACTTCGAGTGGAACGGGAAGGGCTTGCGCAGCTCGTCGAGCAACCGGGGGATGATCGAACCCTCGTCCACCGCAGAAGGGCTCGGCACCGCGGCGTGCTCGAGGAAGAACTGCTCCAGGTCCGAGGCGATGGACTTGACGTTGCCCTCGATGCGGTTGCGCGTCATGAACGTCACGTTCCGGTCCATCGAGGAGGAGACGAGCGTGATGTGCGCCCTGCACTTCTCGCCCAGCCTTCCCAGGATGCGGCGATGAGTGCGGACCTGGTAGTCGAGTAGCCAGTTGAAGAGATGGATCTCTCGGCCCGGAGGACGCACCGCGGCGCTCATCACCACCCAGGGGTATCCGTTCGGGTCCTCGATCATGTGCACGCGGAACCTGACGGAGGATTTCTTCACGGAGTCCAGCAGGGACACCTCGACGGTCAGGGCGAAGAGGTCCACGTCGTCCCCCGCCAGCCTCGCAAGCCGGCGCCCGGGAAGGGCGAGGGCCGCGAGCACCTCGTCGTCCACCTTGCCGGGCTTCCTCTTGGCCGGTTCCTTGACCGCGTGTGGCACGGCTTCAGCCACCGGCTCGACGTCGGGTGCCGGGTGTGACGGCGGAGGCGAGAACGCGGGAACCTTCTCCTCTATTGACCTCTCCTCGACGATGGCCTCCTCGCTCACGATCGAGGCCTCCTCGACGACGTCGTCGTCGGAAACGGGGATCTTGCCGCCGCCCCTCTCGCCCGTGGGCGTCTCCTCGGGCTCGTCGAAGTCGGGCAGAGCCTGCTCGACGGACTCCTGGAGGTTGGGCGAGTCCTGCGCGGAATCGCCGGGGAACCACTGATGATCGGCGGCCTTCCCCCCGGTCTCCTTGGCGAAGCGTCCGCTGCCCTGCATCACCGTCTCCTCGATCCGGAACGAGGACTGCTTCATGTCGAGCTGGTGCGCGAACTCCTCGACCTCCTTCTTGCGGATCTCGAGCTCCTGCGCCTGCCGCTGCAGCTCCTTCTCGAGACCGACCATCTCGGCGGCCTTGTGCTCGAGCGCCGCCTCGCTCTCGAGCAGGCGGCCCTGCCCGGCCTCGAGCTCCTGCAGATCGGAATCCAGCTTCACCCGCTGCTCCTCCACCTCCTTCTCGCGCTTCTCCAGATCCGGCGAGGAGGCCTGTACGGGCCCCTTTTCCAGCGAGTCACGGATCCCATTGGGTCCGAACGCCACCTCGAAGCCGACCACGTAGGAGGGCAGGCCGCCCGAAGGATCGGCGGCCAGGCTCTTGAGGAGATCCGCGCGGGCCTCGAGCTCGAGGTGCCTGTCCTTGTCCGGAATGAAGAGGATGAGTCTGCGCTTCACCGGGTCGTGCAGGACGCACTGCGTCTCGACGGCCACCTCGGCGCCGCAGGCGTTGCATGCGCCCCGGTTCAGGTTGCCGTCGATGAGCGTCTGCACGAGATCGGCACGCTCGGACACGTCGATGGAGGTGAAGACCTCGAGGGCGAACCTGTTGCCGCACCTGCAGTTGTAGATCGCGTACCGAGACTGCGTCTTGCCGGCTGGCCCGTCATAGGGGGGCTCGCCTTGAGGGTTGCTGGTGGTCATCGACCCCTCCCCAGGACGTGAAAGATTACCACAACCCGGCAGGAAATAGCAGTGCTAGAAGCGAAACAGGGCCCCGAGCCGCTTGCCGAGAATGCGCGAGGCGATGAAGATCGTGGCGGCCAAGAGGAGCATGCCCCACACGCCCAGGGCCGAGGCGATGGCCTCCCCGTGCTGGAGCCGGAAGCTCAGCTCCCAGATTGCCTTGGTGACGGGGTAGTCCTCCGGCCAGTAGGCGAGGATCAGGCTGTCGGAAACCTCGAGCACGGCGAAGCTGAACGCCAGCAGGGCCGCGGCCACGAGATTGGCCATGACGAGCGGGACGGTGATGCGGCCGATGGTGCGCAGGGCCCCCGCCCCCAGGTTGCGTGCCGCCTCCTCGAGCGTGACGGAGGTCTGCTCGAGCCCGGCGGCGCAGCTGCGTACCACGTAGGGCAGCCGGCGCACCGCGTAGGCGATGATCAGCAGGACCGTCGGATCCGTGGAGCGCGGGTCCAGCGCTGCGAGCATGCCTCCGGGGCGCGTGAGGGCGATGTACCCGAAGGCCATGACGATGCCCGGAACGGCAAGCGGCAGCATGGAGAGCGCGTCCAGGGCGGTGCGGCCGAAGGCGCGCGTGCGGACCACGACGTAGGCCACCGCGAAGCCGATGATGAGGTCGACGATCATGCTCAGCGAGGCGTAACGCAGGCTGTTGAGCACGGCCGGCAGGCTCACGGGGCTCGTGAGCGCCTCCCCGTGGTGGGCCGCGGTCCACGCGGCGGGCAGGAGCGTGCCTTGCCACTTGTCGGCCACGCTGAGGAGGATCACTCCCGCGTGCGGAACCACGGCGAGGCAGAACACGACGATAAACGGCGCAGCAGCGGCAAGGGACAAGAGCGGGCCGAGCCTGCGGGTGCGCGAGACCGCGCCCGCCTTGACCACCATGGCGAACGAGGAGCGGCCGAGCAGGAGCTTGCCGACGAGGTAGACGAGCACGGAGACCGCGAGCAGGATCACGACGAGTGCGTACGGCTGGGGATGGATGTCGATGTGGTGAAGCCCGTGGAACACCTGCACGGGGGCCACCTCGTTGAAATCGAACATGAGAGGCGTGCCCAGCTCGGTGAAGCTCCAGATGAAGACGATCGAGCCACCGGCAAAGAGCCCGGGACGCATCAGGGGAAGGGTCACCCTGCGAAAGGTCCTCAGAGGTCCCGCCCCGAGGTTCTCGGAGGCCTGCTCGAGCGTGGGGTCGATGTTGGCGAGCGCGGCCTGGATGTTGAGCAGGAAGATTGGGTAGAGGTGCAGGGCCTCGAGGATCACGACGGCCCAGAAGGCGTGCTCGCCGAGCCAGTTGGGAGGGTTCAGAGGATCGACGAGGCCGAGGTGCGACAGCATCAGGTTGACGGGACCTCCCTCGCGCGCCAGCATGCGGCGCAGGCCGATGGCTCCCACGAACGGCGGCAGGATCATGGGCACGAGCACGACGGCCGAGAACAGCTTCTTGGCCGTGAAGTCGAACCGGTGCGAGATGAGGGCGAGCGGGATGGAAATGAGGGCGGTGAGCACGGTGACGCACAGGCCGATCATGAGCGAGTTGACGAGCCCCTGCCTGTAGACCTCGCGACTGAAGGCATTGATCACGAAGAAGAGGCTGAACCGTCCACCGGTCTGGAACCCGGAGGCCACCACCTTGAGGATGGGCAGGACCAGAAGAGCGGCCAGGGCGGCAAGGAGCAGCAGGCACAGGACCTGTGCGCCGGAACGCCTACTCACCGCCGCCTCCGGCGGCGAGGCGGACGATCTCCTGGTAGTTGCCCTTGAAGAAGCGGTACCAGCTCTCCTCGAGCTTCTCGACCGTGATCGGATCGGACAGGGCGTCGGCGTGCGCCAGCCCCTCGGCCTCGCTGAAGGGCAGGGCATCGAAGAGCTCGGAGAGCCTCGCGTCCCCGGGATTTGCCCGCACGGCCTCCCAGGCCCTGCGCAGGGGCTCCTTGAGCTGGATGCAGGAGACCTTGAGCAGGGGCCCGATGAGCCGCGAGCGGCGCTCGAACATCTTCTCGTCCAGCGTGAACCCCTCCGAGTCCCCGTACGGGTCGGACCTGATGACGATCTTCTCCCCGGGACCGTAGAGCGCAGGCAGTATCGGCGGCCGGAACAGAGCATTCTTCACGGGGCCGTGCCTGGCGCCCACGGGAGAAGCCCAGAGCCTCTGCCCCCTCTCCGAGAGCACGAACTCGACGAACCGGACGGCCATGGCGCGGCGCGGCGTGCCCCTGAGAACGGCGATGGGGTCTGGCGTGTAGGCCGTCCCGCCCCTGGGCGCATTGAAGCCCAAAACGTCGTCTCCGACGTGATCGATCTGCGTGTAGGCGTAGAAGTCGATGGTCATGCCCGCGAGCACCTGCCCGGCGCTCACGTCGCGCACAACGTCCGAGCCCGAGCGGGGGAAGCTGGAGGCGTTGGCTCCGATGCGGTGAAGCAGTGGCCAGCCCCTCTCCCACCCGTGCTGCTGCAGGATCATCTCGTAGGCCGCCTGGGCGCTCCCGCTCACCGTGGCGTCGGCAAGCTCGACGGAGCCCGCATAGCGCGGATGGGCCAGATCGGCCCAGGCCCGGGGCTCGGGCCACCCCCTCTCGCGATGGCCCTTCCTGTGGAACAGGATGCCGAACCCGTTGACCGTGGCACCGTACCAGGAACCGCCCGGATCCCTGTAGGCGATTCCACCCCACCGCTCGGGGAAGGCCTCGAGCAGCGCGGGATCCACCTCGACGGGCTCGAGGAATCCGGACTTGCGGGCCTTCTCGAATGCCGGCGGTCCGCCGCCGAACAGCACGTCGATCCCCACGGGCCGGCCCTGCCGGGCCGCGCTGAACTCGCTCTCGAGCAGCTTCAAGATGTTGCCCGTGCCCCGCGCGGGCTGCCACCTGAGGCGGCCCTCGAAGCCGGCCTCGCGCTCGGCTTTCTCGAACGCGATGGTGAACTCCTCGCGGATGGCCTCGTCGTGCGGCGAGATGACCACGAGGGTGTCAGGATCCGCCTCGCGTGCGACGGGCTCGCGGCAGGACGGGGCCGCGAGCGCCGCGATGAGGCAGGCCCAGGCACGGAGCGCGGGCCTCACTCCGGCTCCCCGGGCCCCGCCGGCAGCACCAGCACGTCCACGGGATCCACGTGCAGCTCCAGCATGTCACCCGCCTCGAACACTCCCGTGCCGGGTCCCCGCTCGGTGACCCTGAGTGCACGCCCCCCCTCGGCCTCGACCACGTACTCGGCATGATCCCCCAGAAACGCGACCGTGGCGACACGGCCGCTCACGCCATGCGTACCTTTTCCGCGCCTCCAGGCCTCGGGCCTCACGGAGACGAGCGCCGCGTCTCCCGCCGCGATCCCCACGGGAAGACGGGTGGCGCCGAACGTGCCGAGAGCCGTCTCGAGCAGGGCGGGGTCGAGCCCGGCGACCCGGGCTTCGATGATGTTGGTCACTCCCATGAACTCGGCCGCGAAGCGGCTCGCGGGCCGCGTGTAGATCTCGCGAGGGGTGCCCACCTGCACGATGCGCCCCGCGTCGAGGAGGGCGATGCGATCCGCAACGGCCAGGGCCTCGTGCTGGTCGTGCGTGACGTACAGGGCCGTGAGCCCGGCCTCGTTGCACAGCCGGCGTATCTCCCCGCGCATCTCGCTGCGCAGTGCCGCGTCCAGGTTCGAGAGCGGCTCGTCGAGGAGCAGGACCCTCGGCTTGACCACGAGGGCGCGCGCGAGCGCGACGCGCTGCTGCTGTCCGCCGGAGAGCTGACCCGGCTTGCGTGCGGCGAGGGCCTCGAGCTTCACCTGCTCGAGAGCGCGACGGACGGATCTCTCGCGCTCCGCCCGCGGGACCGACCGGACCTCGAGGCCGAAGCTCACGTTGCGCTCCACGCTCATGTGCGGCCACAGGGCGTAGCTCTGGAACACCATGACCGCCTCCCTGAGCCGGGCCGGCAGATCCGTGACGTCGGTCTCGCCCAGGAAGACGCGCCCCTCGTCCGGCACCTCCAGGCCGGCGACGACCCTCAGGAGGGTGGTCTTTCCGCACCCCGAGGGTCCCAGGAGGAAGAAGATCTCGCCCTCCCCGATGTCGAGGCTGACCGAGTCGATGGCCACGGTCCGTCCGAACCTCTTGGAGACGGATTCGATGCGGATGGGTGTCATGGACCGGCCCCAATCTACATCAGGGCAGACCCTCCTTACAAGACGCCGGCGCGCCCCGAGGCTCCAACACGCCAGAAATGCAACCGAAACCATCCGGGAAGGAACATAACAGACAGGACCATTGCCGTTGAAGTCGGGGAGGCTGGCTGCCCCGCCATCCCGGTGATATATTGTGAGGCCATGTCTCCATTCAACACGACGCTCCTTGGGTGCGTCACGATCGTCATCGCATGTTGTGGCGGCTCCACCGAGCCCCGGCTGGGCGGCTCGCCGATGGACAACCCACCGACCACGTCCGAGATCTGCGACGGGCTCGACAACGACCTGAACGGCGAGATCGACGAGATCTTCCGCGACGAGGAGGGCCGGTACGTCTCGGACGAGCACTGCGGGGCGTGCGGCCGGGCCTGCAGCGGCGCGGTGCCGCACGCCACGGCCGAGCGGTGCGGCCTCGTCGGCGGCGTGCCCACCTGCATGGCCCTGAGCTGCGAGCCGGGCTGGGAGCCCCTGCCCACGGGCGCCTGCGCTCAGTGGGACGCGCACATGTGCCTCACGTGCCTCGAGGACGAGGACTGCGGGGGGTTCGTCGATGCCCGCTGCGCGCTCATCGCGGGCGAGAACCGCTGCACCGTCTCGTGCATCTCCGGAGGCTGCCCCCCGGGCTACGCCTGCCGTGACGACCGCTGCGAGCCGTCGGGCGGAAGCTGCTCGTGCGGCCCGGGCGACGCGTTCGAGATGGCCTGCCGCATCGACATCGTGGAGACGGGCGAGGTGTGCGTGGGGCACGCAACGTGCACCGACGGCGTGATCACGGACTGCAGCGGAACGGCCGAGGAGTGCGACGGCCGGGACAACGACTGCAACGGGGAGGTGGACGAGGACTTCGTCGACGATCTGGGCGTCTACTCCCACATCAACCACTGCGGCGCGTGCGGCATCGACTGCGAGGCCGACATCGTGCCGTACGGGGACCTGACCTGCGGCGGCGATCCCTTCGCTCCGATCTGCCACCTCCTGTGCGCCGACACGATCGACGGCATCCACCTGGGCGACGAGGTGGACGCGGATCTCATCATCGCCAACGGATGCGAGTGCACCATCACCACGCTCGACGACCCCGCCGGTCCCGTGGGCGCGTACGGCCCCGACCTCGACACGAACTGCGACGGCGCCGACGGAAACGTGCGCCGCAGCTTCTACGTGGCGCCGGACGGAGACGACGCCAACGCCGGCAGTCCGATGAGGCCGCTCTTGACGATCTCGGAGGCCGTGCGGCGCGCCGCCGACAGCCTCGCATCCGACGCGCCCAAGCCAGACGTCTTCGTGGTCTCGGGCACGTACATCGAGATCGTCGACGTGTCCGACGGGGTGCGGCTCCACGGCGGGTACCGCAACGACTTCCTCGGCCTCGATCCGGACGGGTACATCACGCTCCTCATCTCCTCCGACCCGCTGGGTGCCCCCGGCGGCGCGGCGCTCGTCATGGACGGCGCCGGCGTCACGACCACGGTGGTCGAGGGCCTGCACATCCAGGGCTCCGACGCGCCCGGGCCATCACAGCCCACCTTCGGGATGTACGTGTCCACCCCGGGTCCCGAGCTCGTCCTGCGCAATCTCGAGATCCACTCCGGCAGGGCCGGCTCCGGCGCCTCGGGCACGCACGGACGGGCGGGCATCTCGCCGCCCGTCTCCTCCTCGGAGGGCGACCCCATCCGCGCCTCGATAGAAGACACCGTCCACCAGTGCATCCCCGGAACCTCCAACAGGGTGCTGGGAGGTGATGGAGGCTCGAACCGCTGTGATGGCCGGGACGTGTCGGGAGGCCGCGGTGGACACGCCGAATGCCCCGCCTTCTCCTCGAGCCAGGAGGGCGGAGTGGGCGGCCTGGCCGGCTCCACGGGTGCGCCCGGCGGCCACGGCGGGAGCGGAGGCGTGGACAGCCAGGGACCGATCTTCACTTCCTGCCCATCGTGGATCTGCTGCGGCCTGTCCGACTTCACGGTCCCCTACGACTGGCGCGTGGCGGGCGACGGCGCCAACGGCGGCGACGGCGTCGCCGGCGTTGCTGGCGACGGGTGCTGGGATCCCATGGGCGATCTCTCGAGCGGCGTCTGGACGCCCGTGCGGCCCACGGACGGCACGGCGGGAGGCCCGGGCGGCGGCGGCGGCGGCGGCGGGGCCGGAGGCGGCGTGCACATCGAGTGGTACGACGTGGAGTGCGAGTTCCCCGACGGACTCGGAGGCGGCGGCGGCGGAGGCGGGGCTGGCGGATGCGGCGGTCAGGGAGGAGACAAGGGCGAGACGGGAGCGCCGGCCGTGGGGCTCGTGATCGAGCACACCTGGATCGGGACGCCTCCCTCGGTGGCGCCTCTGCCCACGTTCGAGAACCTGTCCATCTTCCCCGGAGAGGGGGGGTCCGGAGGAACCGGAGGCGCGGGAGGTGGGGGCGGCATCTCGGGCGCAGGCTTGCCGGGCGGCGACCTGGCCTGGGAGCTCAGGACTTCCCTGAGCCTCTCGGCGCCCACGCGCGGCGGCCATGGGGGCGCGGGAGGCACCGGCGGCCCCGGAGGTGGAGCGGGTGGCGGCTGCGGCGGCTCGAGCGTGGGGGTGTGGGTGATCCTCAGGGGGGCCGGCGATCCGGGATATGCGGCGGCGGTCTCGGGCTCAACGATCTCGTCCGGGATCCCCGGCACGGGCGGAAAAGGCGGAGGCGGCTCGGTTCCGGGCGGAGACGGCATGGACGGAGAGGCTCGCGATGTGGTCGTCGAGTAGCCGGCTGTCCTGGATCCCGCTCGCCGCGCTGCTGGGCGTGGGCCTGCACTCCTGCTCGCGCTCCGAGCCGTGCCTGCCGATGGAGCTGTGCAACTACAAGGACGACAACTGCGACGGGCGCATCGACGAGCAGTTCAGGGACCAGGATGGACGCTACACGTCCATCGCCAACTGCGGCGCCTGCGGCGTGGACTGCAGGCAAGCCTTCCCCTCGGCCGACGACGTCACCTGCGACGCGAGCGGTCCGGAGCCGCGCTGCCGGCTCGTCTCCTGCCCCGTGGGCATGCACAGGGCCGGCGACGGGGCCTGCGTGCCCGATCTCGACCCGCTGTGCCTGCCCTGCACCACCGAGAGCGACTGCACGGTCTTCGACCCCGACGCGGCCTGCGAGACCGTCGGCGGCTCGTCGCGCTGCACCACGCGGTGCACGGACGCATCATCCTGCCCCACGGGATTCGACTGCGTGGCCGACGTCACGGGCCGCGACCGCTGCCTGCCGCAGAGCGGCGAGTGCGCATGCACGGTCGAGACCGAGGGAACGGCATTCTCTTGCCTCCTGACCGGCGCGGACGACATCCTGTGCGCCGGCGAGAGGTCGTGCACGAGGACCTCGTCGGGATACAGCCTCGGGGCCTGCACGGCCGTGCTCGAGGAGATCTGCGACACCTTCGACAACGACTGTGACATGTCCGCGGACGAGGACTTCCTCACCTCCGACGGCCGGTACGTGCACGCCGACCACTGCGGCGAGTGCAACAGCCCCTGCGTGCCGCCCGGCCTGCACATGACGGCCACGTGCCTCGACGAGGTGCCGCCGCGATGCCTCATCGAGTGCGAGGACGGCTTCGTGGACCTCGACGGCGTACGGGCCAACGGGTGCGAGTGCGAGTACACGGTCGGCTCGTGGCCGCCCTCGAGGCTCGGCGTGGACGCGGACTGCGACGGGGAGATCGACGACTCGAGCGAGTTCATCTTCGTGACGCCGCGCGGCAACGACGGCGACCCGGGAACGCTGGTCTTCCCCATGCGCACGATCCCCGCGGCGCTGGCCCGCGCCGCCTCGGTGGGAAAAACCGTGCTCGTGGCCACGGGCACGTATGCGGGCCCCATCGATCTGGTGGCGGGCGTGGACGTGTTCGGCGGCTACGGCCCGGACTTCTCGGACAGGGACACGGACCTGTATCCCACGGTCATCGAGAACCTGAGCGGTCCGGGCGGCCGGCCGGCGCTCCGGGCGGACTCCATCCACGTGCCCACGCGGGTCGGCGGCTTCACGGTCAGGGGCAGCGACTCGACCAGCCGCGGCCAGGGCTCCTCGACCGTGCTCCTGACCGGATCGGGGCCCGAGCTCGTGCTCGAGGATCTCATCGTGCAGGCGGGCCGCGGAACGCACGGCGCCGGCGGCGACGATTCCTCGGACAACCTGGTCCTCTGGGGGCTATCGAGCCTCCTGGAGCTCGAGGGACGCGACGGCTCCGTGGGACGCGACGGCGTGGTGAGCTCCTCGCCCAACTGCACGGGCGTCACGATCGCCGGCGGAACCCAGGGCCGCCGCTCCTGTCCGGGGAGCGGCAACACGCTCGACGGCGGACGGGGCGGCGACGCGGTCTGCCCGCGCTCGGGCTGCGTGAGCGGCAGCCCCTGCGGCAATGCTGGCTGCACCGACTTCTTCGTGGGAGGCGTGTGCGACATCGACGCCGTGTTTGCCGCGGCCGTGGCGAACCCGCCGGCCGGGGACGGCTCGGGGCCGGACGGAGGGGCCGGTGCGCTCCTGACCTACGACGCGCCCACGAACCGCTTCACCTGCTCGTTCTGCGACGACAGCCCCCCGCTGCCCCGCGAGGGCCAGAACGGCGAGCCCGGCGGAAACGGGACGCACGCAACCGGCGGCGCGGGCTGCACCATGACGCGGGGCGTGTTCGATGCCGTGACGGGCATCTGGCGCGCGGCGGGCGGACACGACGGCGAGCCCGGCACGGACGGCAGCGGCGGCGGAGGCGGCACGTGCGGCGGGGGCTACGACGTGATCACGGGCGTGACCGGGTGCGAGGACGCGCTCGGTGGTTCGGGCGGGGGGGGAGGATCCGGCGGATGCGGCGCGCCGCAGGCCTCGGGAGGCCAGGGCGGCGGCAGCTCCATCGGAATCTCGGTCGTGCTCGACCCGGGCCAGGCCTGGGGCCCCACGATAGAGAACACGCGGATCATCACGGCCTCGGCGGGGGACGGCGGAGACGGAGGTATCGGGGCCGCGGGAGGCTCGGGCGGCGCCGGCGCCGCGGGCGGCTGGGGCACGTTCTGGTGCGCCAGGCGCGGCGGCCGCGGCGCGGACGGGGGATACGGTGGCTCGGGGGGTGGTGGTGGTGGAGGGTGCGGCGGCTCGGTCTCGGGCGTCCACATCGTCTCCTACACGGCCGCCTCGTCGGACTACAGGGACGCGCTCGTGCTCTCGGTCGACGTGGCCTCGATCGCCTCGGCGGGCACGGGCGGCACGGGCGGGTTCTCGCCGGGGTTCATGGGCAGCGACGGGGTCGCGGGCGACGCGGTCGCGGTGCGGCTCGTGCTCTGACCGGGAGCTTTTTCATGGTATACTGTTACTGAAACAAGAGCGGAGGATCTCCCATGAAGTGGACACGTTACGCGCTCATCCCGCTGCTCCTCGCCGCGTGCTCACCCGAGGAAGGCGCGGCGGGTGCACGAGCACGGCCCCGTACTGCTCCACCGACCGCACGCAGGTGCTCACGTGCGACCCGTTCACGGGCGCGGTCACCGTCACGCAGACGTGCGTCTCGCCCGAGATCTGCATCGACGGCGCGTGCGTGGACGTCGCCTGCACACCTCACCGCTCGGAGTGTGTGGACGAGAACACGGTCAGGATCTGCCGTTCGGACGGCTCGGGCTGGGAAGAGCATCCGTGCCCCGAGGCCGAGCTGTGCAACCCCGAGTCCGGCCAGTGCGAGCCGCCGTGCCTGCTCAGGGTCTTCATCCTTCTCGACCAGTCGGGCTCGATGAGCGACGGCACTCCCACCAAGTGGGAGCAGGCCCGCCAGGCGCTCCACACGCTCATGACGAGCGAGACGGCCGCGGACGTGGAGTTCGGGTTCGGCGCCTTCCCGTCCGACGGCAACTGCGCCACCGACGGCGTGGTCATCAACCCCGTCCCCGATGCCACCGACACGATCGTGCAGACCTACTTCAGCCGCGGTGCGAGCGGCAACACGCCCATCGCGGCGTCCATCGAGTTCATGGCCACCGACACCATGGCGAACCTCAACGACCCGGCGTACCACAACTTCATCCTGCTCGTCTCGGACGGCTCCGACACGTGCTACACCGAAGTCGACAGCTGCATCATCGGCTGCATGTCCTCGCCCACGCCGTTCATCTGCATCGCGGCCTGCGAGGCCGAGGCCGAGGCACTCACCGTGCCGGCCCTGCGAGCCGCCACGGAGCACCTGCGACGGGACCTGGACATCCGCACCTTCGTCATCGGCTTCGGCGAGGGCGTGAGCGACGCCGAGCTCACCGCGATCGCCGAGGAGGGAGGCACGGCGCTCGGCACCTGGCTGCCCGCCTCGGACGTGGAGGAGCTGGCCGCGGCGTTCGACGACGTCCTGGAAGAGATGTGGGAGTGCAACCCCGTGATCCACTGATCGCGGGCCGGCGTCAGATGTCGGGGTTGGTCTCGGAGAGGATCTCGTCGATCTGCCTGAGGAGCTGCTCGGAGTCCTCGACGTACATGATGTTGCCCGTGGTCTTGCCCATGTGGACGGCCTCCTGCAGGGCCTGACGGGCCTCCTCGTACTGCTCGAGCTCGAAGTGGGCGAGCCCGAGGAAGTACTTGCCCTGGATGAGGTCCCAGATGTACTGCTTCTCCTGGGCGAAGCGGATCCCCTGCCGGATGCGCTCGATGCCCTCGGCCGAGCCGAAGCGCACGGCGTCGATGTAGCCGAGCAGTGACATGTTGAACATCTCGAGCTTCGTGAAGCCGTGCTCGCGGCTCACCTCGAAGGAGTACGAGAGCGAGGTGAACGCCTTCTTGAAGTTGCCCTGACGGATCTGGATGTCACCGATGTTGTGGGAGTTGACGGCCATCTCGTAGGGGATGTGGTGCTCCTTGGCCAGGTCCAGGCCCTTCTCGCAGCACTCGAGAGCCTGCTCCCACTCGCGCAGGAGGAAGTAGACGAGTCCCCGGCTCTTCCACATCTCGGTCTCGAGGTACTTGTCGCCCGTGCCCTGCGCAAGGGTCTCGGCCTCCCGGAGGTAGCTCAGCGCGATGCTCCTCTTGCCCTGGGCCGCCATGGCATGGGCCAGCAGCCGCGTGTAGCCGAGCTCCTCGGGACGGTCGGACGTCTGCTTGGACAGTCGGATGGCCTCCTCGAGATATCCGGCGGCCTGGATGTACTCGCCGTTCTTGTTGTGCAGATTGCCCAGGGCGCCGAGGATGTCGCGCCTGACGCCCACGTCCGTGAGCCCCTCCGAGAGCTCGAGGGCTCGGGTGAAGTGCCTCTGGGCCTCCCCGAACTTCCCGCTGGCCGTGGCCAGGTTGCCGATCATGGTCACGGCGGCCACGAGCTGGCGGCGGTTGCCGATCTCCTCGGCAAGGTCGGCGGCGAGCTTGAGCTTCTCGATGCCCAGCTCGTACTTGGCGCACTTGAGCGCCGTGTTGCCGATCTCCTCGTACGTCTCGAGCAGCGCCTTGTGATCGGGCACCGGCGCGTTGCGCAGCAGGTCGATGGCCTTGAGGAAGGTGAAGAGCGCCGGCTCGAAGGCGGCGCTCTCGGCGAGCGTGTTCGCGCCCTTGAGCAGGTACTCGACGGCCTTCTTGCGATTGCCGCTCTCGCGGTAGTGATACGCCAGCGACTCGTAGAGCTCCTCGGGCCTGCCCTGCGGCGCGGTCTCGATGGCCTGGGCCACCCTCTGGTGAAGATCGCGCCTGTTCTGGTGCGTGAGCGAGTCGTAGACGGCCTCGCGCATGAAGTCGTGGCCGAAGGAGTACTCGCTCAGGGCGTTGCGCACCACGATGCCGTCGTTCTCGAGCGCGTCGAGCTGCATCGAGAGCTTGAACAGGGGCATCTTCAGCACCTCGGCCACCACGTCGACGTTGAACCTGTTGCCGACGACCGACGCCACCTTCAGGATGCCCTTGTCCTCGTCACCAAGGTGCACGAGGCGCTCGCTCACCACCCCCTTGAGCGTCTTGGGCAGACCGACGGATGCCGCGGCCTTGTTGTAGATCACCTTGCGGTTGTGCACGCTGATGGCGCCGGAGACCTTCAGGGCCTTGATGGTCTCCTCGATGAACAGCGGATTGCCTCCGCTCTTGCTCGTCATCTCCGAGAGGAACTCCCAGGGCACGTCGTCGGGGTTGTCCAGGATGTTGAGGATCACCTTCGTGCAGTCGGCGTCGGCGAGCGGCGGGACCACGATCTCGCGGAAGCTCGAGTGGCCGATCCAGCGGGGCGTGAAGCCCGTGCGATAGGTCAGGAGCGTGAGCAACCGGGAGCGGGAGGCCTGGGTGATCAGGCTGTCGACGAGCGTCTCAGTCTCGGCGTCCATGAAGCGGGCCGCTTCCCAGGCGAAGATGACCAGCCTGTCCTGGCTGAGCTGGCGCGCCACCCGGAAGTACAGGGCGGTCAAGAGACGCGCGCGGCTATCGGCATCCACGTCAGAGGCTGAAGACGAGCCGAGGACGGCACCCACGGCGTCGATCTCCTCGGAGCTCGCGCCGAGCTCATGGAGACGCTGGATCTTCTCGGCCACGAGGTCCGGCGAGTCCTCCTCCTGCACGCCGGTCACCTTGCGGAGCATCTGCGCCGCCGCCGCAAAGGGAATGGACTGACGCTGGGGCATGCAGGTGATCTGGTACCAGAAGATGTCGTTCTTGGCCCGGAGCCTGGTGCGGGCCTCGTCCAGGAACCTGGTCTTCCCCGCTCCGGCGTCACCCACGAGGCCGACCATGCGGCCGCGGCCGCGGTTCGCGAGAACGAGCTGCTCGGCGAGCTCCTGGAACTCGCGCCTGCGGTTCACGAACGGACTGAGCGCCATGGAGGCAGGCTTGGCCCTCGTGACGAAGAAGCCACCATGGCCCAGCCCCTGGCTGCCGATGGGCTCGACCTCGAAGAGCCTCTCCACCTCCGCCTCCTCGACGCCGAGCAGCGTGATGCGGTCCGTCCACTTGCCGGCCACGTCGCGTGTCTCGACGATCGAGCGGAAGTAGACCTCGTTCTCCACGGGCTCCCCGTCCTTGTTCAGGATGAGCCGGAAGGACTTGATGCAGATGCCGGTGGGGATGATCCTGCCGTGCCGCTTGCGGATGTTGCGCATGAGCTGCTTGATCCTCAGCGCACAGCGCACGGCCGTCTCGACGTACCTGCCCCTGAGCTCGCCGAGGCCGAACAGGGCCGACAGGTGCCCCATACCCTCCTCGAGCACACGGGCGCCCTCGGCCTCGACGGTCTGCCTCATCCTGACGAGATCCTTGCCGTGCTCGTCGATCCACGTCCCGTACTCGATGCTCAGGATGGCGAAGTCGTGCTGCTCGATGCTCAGGTCGGGCCCACTGTCCGACTCCCGCGACGGGGGCTGGTCCGAGGGCCTCTTCTGCACCGGGATGGCCACGTTCGTGATCTCGACCGGAGCCTCGACCTCCGGCTTGACGTCCGTGGTCTGTCCGCCGGGCATCGCGATGACCTCGTCGAGCTGCTGCGTCTTGGCCTTGCTCATGTCCCGGAGGCCGTTGACGAACTGGGAGAGCGTATGCGCGCTCACGCGGTGGCCCGTCGTGAAGATGAACGCCAGAAGCTCCTCGTACAGCCTCCCGGCGTTCGCGTAGCGGTCAGCCGGATCCGGGGCCAGACACGTCTCGATGATGTTGATGAGCTCGTCGGGCACGTGGGTCGCCACGTCGGCGAGGGGCTTGAACTCGTTGCGCAGGATGCGCTCGAGGGTCATGGCGCTCGTGGACTCGCGGAACGGGTTCTGCCCGCAGGCCATCTCGTACATCACCACGCCGAGCGAGAAGATGTCGGCCCGGGCGTCCAGCGGCTCTCCAAGGGCCTGCTCGGGCGCCATGTAGGAGAACTTGCCGCGGACGAACTTGTTCTTCCTGTTGTCGTCCTTCTTCTCGACCACGTCCTTGGCGCCGGCGATGCCGAAGTCAGTGATCTTCACCTCACCCTCGTAGGAGATGAGGATGTTCTGCGGCGAGATGTCGCGGTGAACGATGCCCAGCGGTTCCATGCTGGGACCGCGGCGCCGGTGCGCATAGTCCAGCCCCTTGGCCACCTCGCTGATGATGAAGGCAAGGATCTCGACCGACATCGGAGAGCTACGCTTGGCGAGCCTCCGCTCGACATAGCTCAGGTCGAAGCCCTGCACGTACTCCATCGCGATGTAGTAGTTGTCGTCGTGCACCTCGAGATCGATCACCTGCACGATGTTGGTGTGACTCAGGTGAACGGATATCTTTGCCTCGTTGATGAACAGCTCGACGAACTCGCGGTCCTTGGCCAGCTGGGGAAGGATCCGCTTGATCACGAGGATCTTCTCGAAGCCCTCGACACCGTAGCTCTTGGCCTTGTACACCTCGGCCATGCCACCCCGGGCGATCAGCTCGAGGATCTGATACTTGCCGAGAATGGTGCCCGGAGCGAGGGCATCGGCGTCGTTCACAACGTGATCCGTCACGCGTCAGCTTTCCCCTTGAAGGCCAGGTAATATGAAATTTAGAGCAGAGTATCATACCATCGAGCCATCGAGGGACACCAATGGACAACCATCAACGCACGACCTTCAAGACCTGCACGCCGAACTCGCCCTCCACGTCCACGAGCACGCCGTGGGCCAGGATGCGGCCACCTGCAGTGAGCGTCACCTCCGCACTGACGGATCTCTCGAGGGGGATCACCGTTCCGGGAGCCAGTGCCAGGATCTCCCGGACGCTCAGGCTCGCGCGACCTGCCTCCACGACCAGCTCGGCCGGCAGGTCCGCGACCGCGGCGCGCCGGCTGCGGCTGCCGTCCGGCTCCGCCTTCCGGGCGTCATCGACGACCGTATGATCATCATCCCTGTCCATGATTCCCTCCATGATGAGCGGGCCGGTGGATTCGACGTGCGCCAGATCCCCGTGCACGGAGATGGATGCGATGAATCTCTGGCCGCATCGACTGGACACGGCGAGGTCGCATCGGGCGCCGGCCCGGAGGCCGTCAGGGCCGGCTCCAGACACCATCCGGTCCGGCAGGACCACGTCGCCCGGCTCGAGGCGGTCGAGATCCTCGCTCTCGACCGCGGCGATCCCGCAGACGACGGCTGCACCGAAGCGAAGATCGAGAGCCACGCTGGGCGAGACGACGGCGTCGCCCGGCATGCCGTCGGCCGCCATCTCGAGGAAGGAGCTTTCCGGCATGACGATGGTGACGAGGTCGGTGAAGCCAGCGAGCCGCACCCTGACGAAGATCACGGCAGGGCGACCCACGTCGGGCAGGACCTCGGCGCCGACCGCGAACGTGACCGCGTCGAGACGCATGAGCGGCAGCCTCGAGGGCAGACAGCGCAGGATATCGGCGATGAGGTGGGTGATCACGGCCTCGTGGACCGCAGGGTCGGTGAACGGCTTCACGACGTCCGCGCCGAGGAGGCTGGAGCCGAATGCGCCGCACAGGGCGGTAGGAGCCATGACGAAGAGCGTCGATGGAGGATCGATGCACCTGATGCGCGCCACCACGCCATCGAACCCGACGACGCCGGCCACGGGGGCGAGATCGACCGGGTGGCGGGGAACCACGATGCGCAACCTCGCCGGTTGCCCGGCGTACCTCTCGATCACGGCCTCGAGAGAGGGTCGAAGCACGTCGAGCGCTTCCGATATCCGCCCGGCCGCGGAGAGGGCCCGAGCATCCCGTCTGGAGATCCGGACCAGAGAATCGAATGAAACTGGAGACGTTTCGGGCACTTCAACCTCCCCCATCATGGCCCGGAGCCACAATAACTTACCGGAGTGTGGGTGAGTTAGCAACTGCGAAATCGATGAATGATTTAGGTTGACCCTCACTTCGGTGCCATGCTATTTTTCGGCCGGAAAATGAAGTGAAATTCTATCGCAAGGATGACCCACGAAAGAAAGACAAAGCGTGGCGCAACGCCTGGTTCACGGCGTCGGTCGGACTCGAGGTCGCGGGATGCATCGTCGTGGGTCTCCTTGTCGGGTATTTTGCGGACAACAAACTTGACACTTATCCGATCATCATGATCGTGGGGTTCTCAGTAGGGGTCGCAGCCGCCGGCAAGGCGCTGTGGCGCGTGATCAAGCGCGAGATGAACGACGGGAACTCGGAAGAGGAGAACGGGCAGCAGAGATGAACGTCCTGCGAGCCACGGGTCTGGCCGTCCCGGCGATCGGTGCACTGGCCTCGGGCGCACTGGCCCTGGCGGGGCTGTACGAGGTCGCCGCCGGCGCTCTGTGCGGCGCCGCGATCGCATCAGCAAGCTGGGTGGGCCTGCATGTCATCGGACGCAGGCTCGTCGGCGAGGGAGGCGGCAACCGCCCCCTCATGGCCGTTCTCATGGGATTCAAGCTCGTCGCGATCGCGGCGCTGGTGCTCGTCTCGGTCACGATCCTCGAACTGAGCGGCGTGGGCGTTGCCGTGGGCCTGAGCGCCATGCCCTGCGGCATCCTGCTGACCGTCGCCATCCTGGGAACGGGCGGCCGTGGCTCGAACGAAGGGGATACCGCAGCGGAGGTGAAGGGCGATGCCTGAGCACACCACCTTCTGGGCCTTCCTGCCCGGTTACGACAACTGGGTCCGGGCGCTGAGCGCCTGGCTCAACGGCACCCTGGGTGAGGGCTGGGGAAGGACCCTGTCGGGTGGCGAGCTCGACCTCCAGCACGTGATCGGCGCCCTGTTCGTCCTGGTGGTGCTCTTCCTGATCGGCGTAGTCGTCCGCTCCGCGGTGAGCGACGTGCACAAGGCCATCGAGCCCGAGACGAAGCTCACGATCCGGACCTTCTGCGAGATCTTCATGGAGGTGGTGCTCGGGTTCGCGGAGGACCTCATGGGCCGCAAGGCCGCCCGTACGCTCTTCCCCCTCATCGGCACCTGCGCCTTCTTCATCTTCTTCAACAATTTCTCCGGGTTCATCCCCGGGCTCGCTCCGCCCACGTCGAACTGGAACACCACGCTGGCGTGCGCCATCTGCGTGTTCTTCGCCACGCACATCTTCGGGGTCAAGGAGCATGGCATCTCGTACTTCAAGGAATTTCTCGGCCCGATCGTGAAGTGGTACGCCCTGCCGCTCATGCTCTTCATGCTCGTGGTCGAGGCCATCGGCCACCTCGTCAGGCCGATGTCGCTCTCCATCCGCCTGATGGGCAACATGACGGCGGACCACACCGTGGCGGCCGTGTTCCTCGGCCTCGTGCCCCTGCTGGTGCCGCTGCCGGTGATGCTCCTGGGAGTGCTCGTCGCCGTCGTCCAGACGCTCGTCTTCATTCTCCTGTCCATGACGTACATCGGAATGGCCCTGGAGAGCCACGAGGAATCGCACTGAGAAGCCTTGATCAATACGTGCTGCCTCGAAGCGGCACGCGAGGAGGAGACAAAATGACCCATCGAACCAGGATTCTCGCAGGAGTTGGAACGTTCCTCACACTCATGCTCTTCCCGCTGCTCGGCCTTGCCGAGGGCGAGGCGAGCGCGGGAGCCAACCAGATCATCGGACTGGCCGCCGGCCTGAGCATCGCTCTCGCGGCGTTCGGCGGAGCGCTCGGCCAGGCCCGGGCGGCCGCGGCGGCCCTCGAGGGAATGGCGCGCAACCCGGGGATCCAGCCCAAGCTGTTCACGGCGATGATCCTGGCTCTGGCCCTGATCGAATCCCTGGTGCTCTACGCGCTGCTCATCGCGTTCATGCTCCTCGGAAAGATCTAGGACAGTCCCACACACACCACCCCCAGGCCTTTCCAGGCCGCAGGGGCCGCACGTCCTGGCCCGGGCGATGCGCCCGCGTTCACGCCAGAGCCATTCTCCGTGTCGATGATCCCTCCCGTCGCGTGAATCAATGACGCGATCCGTCTGTCCAATTTCAGACGGGAGGGGCTTCCTCACGCCCCGCATCACGACCACTGTTTATCGGGACCGGGGAATGTGGTATATGAAAAGAACCGATTTGTCATCGAACACACGTCATTTCGTGAAGGTAAGAGTCGCAATAGCGAGCCTCCTCGCCCTCTGTCTCTGCACGGCAGCGCCCCGGGCCATGGCGGACTCGCGCACCGAGTACCTCGCCGAGCTCCTCAAGAACAGCGGCAACTTCCGTTCCCGCGTCCAGGCAGTCAAGACGCTGGGCCAGATCGCGACGACGACCACGCACGTGAAGGAGAAATCCGCCATCCTCAAGGCCCTCATGGCCGCTGCGGTGGACAAGAACGAGTCGGTGAGGCTCATGGTGGCAACGGCCCTCGGCAACATCGGCGACGCCAAGGCCCTGCCGACGCTCAAGAAGCTCGCGAAGGACAAGATCTCGGAGGTCAAGAAGCAGGCAAATGCCTCGATCAGCAAGATCGAGAAGAAGAGCGCGGCGGGCGACGACACTGCCGCGCTCCTCGGACTCGACGACGAGGGGATGGAGGCCGAGGACCTTCCGGACACGTTCTACGTGGGCATCGGGGCGTGGGGAGACAAGAAGGCGAAGGACTTCGCAGACCTCGAACCAAAGAAGTACATCAAGAAGACGCTCAAGAAGAAGCTCGGCAAGATGTCGGCCGTCGTCGTTCAGCCGGACGGCGAGGGCGCGGAATCCATCAAGAAGAAGGCGAAGAAGAAGGGGCTGACCGCCTACACGCTGACCGGCAGCGTGAGCAAGCTCAAGCTGGACGAGAAGAAGAACCAGGCGTCGGCGAAGCTGCAGATGGTCGTGCTCACCAGCGACGGCAACATGGCGATGATGCTCTCGGCCACTGGAGCCGCAAGCGTCGAGAGCTCGGGCAATATGAACGCCTCGAGGCGAAAGGACCTTGTCTACTCAGCCATGCTCAGCGCCATGAACGGCCTCACGGAAGATCTCTGGAATCACTTCAAGAAAGAGATCAAGACGAGCAAGGGCAAGAAGAAAAAGAAGAAGAAGAAAAAGGGCGGGAAGAAGAAGGGCAAGTAGACACGCAGGTTCGGGATCGATATCACCAGGAGGGGTGGGGATGAGCAAAACTTCACATTCCCAGGGCACTGGCAAGCCCGTGCGCTACAAGCGCAAGCTGCGCAACTACATGATCGACCAGCGGTTCCAGCTCAAGTACACGATGATGATCATGGGACTGAGCCTGGTCCTCATCGCGGCGCTGGGAGGCCTGCTCTACCAGCAGGTGCTGGCAACGGTCACGGAGAATGCGAAGGCAACGGAAGGAACCGCAACGGCTGCACGCGCCAGCGCGGACGCGGCCAAGGTCAGCCAGGAGAACTCGGAGATCATCATCGCACAGGCCCTGGCCGACGACTACTTCCAGGACCCCGAGGTCACCAAGAAATTCGTCGAGGACATGAAGAAGCCAGTCGAGGACGTCAAGGCCAAGGCCGAGGCCATGGACGAGCAGGCGCGAAACATGGAGAAGGAGAGCGCGGAGTTCAAGAAGCGGGCCCGGCAGCTGCCCCTGCTCCTCGCGCTGTTCGGCATCACCTTCATGCTCTTCCTCTTCCTCATCTCCATCTACACGACGCACAAGATCGCCGGACCCATGTACAAGATCAGGAAGCTGATGAGCGAGGTGGACGGCGACAGCCTGCACATCGCCGGCGCTCTTCGCAAGGGCGACGAGATGTGGGAGCTCTTCGACGCCTTCAACTCGATGATCGAGAAGCTCCGCAAGCACCAGAGCGACGAGGCGAAGCGCGTGGCGAAGCTGCTCGACGAGCTCGACAAGGCCGAGGGCGAGGAGAAGCGCAGGGCGATCGCCAAGGAGCTGCGCACCTTCAAGGACTCCATGGAAGCCGCGCTCGAGTAACCTAGCGGGGCGCCTCCTCCAGGACTTCGAGAAGAGCCGCGGCCGCGGCCTGCTGGGCGGCCTTCTTGGAGAGGCCAGTACCTGTTGCGCACGGCCCGCCCGGCATGGACGCCTCGAAGACGAACTCCTTGAGGTGATCGGGGCCGGCCTCCTCGAGGAGCCTGTAGTGAGGAAGGGCGCCGGCATCGGCCAGCACGCGGGCCTGGAGCTCCGACTTGAAGTCCCGGGGAAGGTTCTCGTCCCTCTCGTGGACGGCTGCTCCGAGATGCCTGCGCACGAACGACCGGGCAGCCCGGATCCCCCCATCCAGGAACACGGCCGCGATCACGGCCTCGAGGGCGTCGGCCAGGATCGAGTGCTTCACGTCCTCCTGGCGCTGCTCCCCCTGGCCCAGGAGCAGGTAGCGCTCCAGACCGATCCTCCGGGACACCGTCCCGAGGTGCGCACCGCCGACGACGCTTGCCTTGCGGGCCGTGAGCGGTCCTTCATCGAGCCCGGGATAGCTCCTGAAGAGCATCTCGGAGACCACGAATCCGAGGATGGAGTCGCCAAGGAATTCCAGCCGCTCGTTCGAGGGCATGTCCGGGTGTTCGTTGTGGTAGGAGCTATGGGTCAGGGCGTTGATGAGAATCGACGGATCACGAAACCTGTGGCCGAGAACATCGACGAGATCATCTAGATCATACTTCATCTTGTCATCAGGTAGTGGAATTGATAGACATTATCTAACTCTTACAATAAGCGGATCGAGCCGGCAAGCCGGCAAGCCTCGGGGAGGCCCCCATGCGAGCAAAAGTCATCCTCACGAATCTGGTCATCGTGGCACTACTCGGGTTCTCATCCCACCTCTTGCTCAAGTTCCTGCTCGGCGGTGACATCGCACAGAAGGAAGAGGAGAGCATCCGGGAGTCCTCCCTCGCATTCGAGGATCTGTTCAAGATCCACGGCTACGCCCTCATGATGAAGGCGGATCAGCTGGCCACGCAGGAGGGAACTCCGAAGGTGTGGGAGCTGCCCGAGGACCTGCAGCTCAATATGGCCGATGCCGAGACGGCCCTGCTCCAGGCCCAGAGCACGGACGACACCACCGCCCTCAAGGCAACAAAGAAGGAAGTGGACGAGAAGGCCAAGACCGTGCTCCACGACCAGGCTTTCCTGCTGTGCGACAAGTACGCCGCGGAGGAATTCCTCGACTTCGAACCCTGGTACCGCAAGCCGACGATCGTGGTGCTGACCACGCTCGAGGGCACCGTGATCGCCCGCGACGGCAGCCCGCGGGAGCTGGTCGGACAGGTCTGGGAGAAGGATTACCCCTTGATCCGCTGGGCCCTCAACGGGCGGCCGCGGTGGGACGTGGTGAAGTTCAGGGACGTGATCGCGCCCGAGGAGAGGGACTCCTCCGGCAAGGTCACGAAGGCGGGAGTCTACGAGACGAAGCTCCTCCTGGCGGCCGCCGCACCCGTCTACCGAAAGGGCAAGCTCATCGGAGCCCTGTTCATCGGATTCGACGTGGACAACGGGCTCATGCAGGTCCAGCGAGAGGAGCTCGGGGGCGAGACGGCAATCTTCTACAGGGTCAAGGGCAAGAAGGGCAAGGAGTTCTACCAGGCCTACTCGACGAGCCTCGGGGACGAGGAGAGCGCCAAGCAGATCACGGCGGCCCTCAAGAGCGTGCACACCGAGGGCGCGGCGGCGCCCGGATCGGGCAACCTCATCGAGGAGATGGCCTGGATCCAGAGCGTGGTAGCCAAGGGCCAGGCCTCCGCCTCCTTCGAGGCAAACCTGGGGGACACCCCGTACCTCATGCGGGTGGCGCCCGTGCTCGAGAGCTGGCAGTTCGGTGCCGGAGATCTCGTGTTCGCCGTGATGCGCGACCAGGCCAAGGCCCGGACCCCCCTCGACAAGCTCTGGCTCATCGCCATCGGAACGGCCGTGTCCATGATCCTGGTGGTGCTGCTCGGGCTCATCGTCTCCAACAGCGTCCTCAAGCCCGTGGAGCAGCTCGAGGCGGAGATCAGGACCGTCAACGAGGGCAACTGGGAGCACCGGTGGGAGATCAAGAGCACGGAGGTCGGCGGACTGAGCTATCTCATCAACCAGATGCTCGACACGCTGATGGAGGATGACGAGGAGGATGACGACGGAGGCCGCCAGCGGGCAACGACCGAGGAGGAGTTCATGGCACACGGTTCGGAGCCGACTCCAGAGAGCCTGGCCGTCGAGCCCGAAGAGCAGTACTACCAGCGCACGTACCAGGAGCTCCAGGCCGCAAAGACGCAGCTGGGCGAGGATCCGAACGCCGTCACCTACGAGCAGTTCGTGGCCAAGCTCAAGGAGACCGAGCAGAACATCCTCGCAAAGCAGCCGGGCAGGATGGTCCGCTTCGTCATCCAGATCCAGGGCAACAAGATCAACTACAAGCCGTTTCACATCCCGTAGTTGCCAGTGGCGCTAACATGGGCCTGTTCGATTTATTCAAGAAGAAGGAAGGGGCCAAGTCCGAGGACGGGCTTTCATGGACCCTGAAGCGGCGCATCAAGAAGGCGCACAACAAGTTCACACCTGCCGAGGAGCGCCAGGGCGCCCTCCAGGGCCTCGTCGAGGACGGCTCGCGGCCAGCCATCGAAGCGCTCATCAAGCGCTTCACGTTCTATGCCGAGCCC
>JAFDER010000363.1 GCA_019310245.1 Deltaproteobacteria bacterium | reverse complement strand
TCGGACCGTCGCGGCCGAGCGTTCCGTTCCGTCTCTGGCCCCACTTGTGGCTCGAATCGCCCGCGCTGTTGAAGCCGTCTTCATGGTCGGGAAGGCCGTCCCCGTCCCTGTCGTACTGCACCTTGAGGCTGTAGTTGCCCTCGTGGATCTCCGGGTCGATGCTCGAGTAATAGCCGTGGAGCGACAGGCTCGCCAGCTTGCCGGCAGGGATGATGCCGGAGACGAGCCGTGAGCCCCCGCCTCCCGCCACGTTGCTCGCATGGTCGCAGGCCACGGGACAGCCGGTCGCCTGGGCGCCGGAGCAGCCGGAGATGAGACCCGGGCACTCGCAGTCCTTCCCGCATCCGCCACCCGCCAGGCTCATTGCCGTCTCGACGCCGCCCCCGGTCTCGGTGGAGATCACGTACCCCATGTCCCGGTTCCACTGAGCGCTCCGGTGGTCGATCATGAACTCCGCCCGGCCGTACTCGCGCACCATGCAGAACGTTTGCGACCCGGTCCAGCTGCACGTGCCACAGCCGGAGGGCATGTTGACCGTCACGCACTGGCCCTCGGCGGCACCGGTCGAGCCCTGGACCTGGAGCTCGCGCGCAGTGCAGAAGCCCACGCCTTTGAGCGCGGTGTAGAGCTCCGTGTTGCCGGTCCACACCCCCCCCATCTGGATCTGGACGGGTTCCTCGATGTCGGGCGCCGAGCCCCCGCAGTACAGGTTGTCCACCTCCCGTGTCTGCTCGAGCTGCAGCCGGTAGGGGCCGCCCGCCGGTGTGAGCGGTCCGGTATCGACGACGCTGTTGTAATAGCCGTCGGGCAGGACCGGCTCGCCGTAGGGGATCGGCTCGGTCGGATCGCGCAGCTCCCAGGGATACTCGCCGATGCATGCATCTCGCACGTTGTCGTACGTGGCGCCGACGGGACAGTACTCGGTCCCTCCAATCGTCGTATTGGTGTTGTTGCACAGAAGCACCCTCTCCCAGTCCAGCGCGTGCGCCGTGTCGAGGGGCGTCGAGACGCCGCAGATCCCGTCCGCGTCCGTGCCGGGGACCAGGGGCTCCTGCTCGTAGGGATAGTGGAGACAGACCATGGGATCGAACTCGCGCCAGCCAATCCCCGAGGCGCTGTGCGGAGCCCAGGCGGATATCTTGTAAGCATGCAGCTGGTAGTCGGCCTCCACCCTGAAGGTATGGAAGTTGTCGTTGGTCTCGGCGGCACGGCAGCTCGAGGGCAGCGAACCGGCAGGAGTGTAGAGATCGCTCCCGCAGAACGTGTCGCCCTCGTCCAGCCAGAGCGGGCCGGAGCCCGAGATCAGGTTCGCGCTCGCGCAGTCGTCGTAGACGAATGCGTCGGGGCCGTCGATGCAGGCATTCGCGGGCACGTCGCAGATGCGCGTCGTACAGATGTATCCGTCCACGTCGGTCACGACGCAGTCCACATCGCCCTCGCAGCAGTTCGGGATCCAGCTCGTCAAGCATGCCGCCCCGTCTGCGGGGCAGTATCCGGTCTCGCACACGGCACCGCCCACGGCGGCATCGCAGGCGGCGTCCTCTTCGGAGTCCTCGCAGCAGTCCGGCAGTGCGATATCGCTCAGCATGTGACAGGTCGGGTAGGGAACGTCCGTGAGTCCGACAGTGCTCTCGTCCCACATCTCGCACGCCCATGTCTGGCAGCTCGGCCGCGTGACGAGAGAGGCGCAGTCGCCCATGCCCATGCAGCATTCGGGATCGCCGGGATGCTCGGGGTATGCGTAGTCCACACACCTGTGGGATTCGCACCTGGCATAGTGGCAGACGTCGATCGGGGAGCAGTTCCCATCCACGTCGCACTCGTCCTCGCACACGTACTCCACCTCGCAGTGGCCGGCACCGTACGACCCTGCCACTCCCGCTCCTTCCTCCACGCAGGTGATGTCGATGCACGGATCGGGCGGATCGAGATGGCATCGGCGATAGCCCGACTCGCAGTCGCCCCAGCAGTTGCACACCTCGTCGCCATTGCACCACCAGCCGTCCTGGCACTCCTTCTGAGCTCCCGTCGGACAGCACACCGGATCGTCCGCTGCAGCAGGCGGCGAGAGCAGCGTGAGGGCCGCACCCAGGGCTCCGGCTGCGAGATGAATCTTGAGTCCCATGTCTCCGTTTCCTCCCGATCCTCCGCTAGACATGACTGCACACCACCGATCCGGTCCCATCCACCTCGCAGAAATCCTCGGTGGCTGGATCACCATCGTCGCAGGGAGGAGCGCCGGCGGTGCACACACCGGCCTGGCAGGTCTCGTCCCCGTTGCACGGGTCCCTGTCGGCGCAGGTCTGGCCGTCCTCCACGGAGACCTCGTCGCAGGAATCCGCCTCCTCGTTGCAAACATGGCGCGTACATCGATTTCCCGTGGTCACCGGGCAGGGGGCACTGCCAACGCACTCACCCGCCTGGCAGGCATCCACGCCGGTGCACCACGATCCATCGTCGCATCCGGTCCCATCGGGCCTGCTGGTGCGGACGCACTTGTCCAGAACCTCGTCGCAGACGGCGGTCGTGCACTCGTCGTCCTCGCAGGGCGAGGTCTCGGTCGTGCACAGGCCCTCGAGGCAGATCTCGTCCCCGTTGCAGAACATGTCGTCTCCGCACCGGGTGCCGTCGGCGAGCGGGAAGGCCTCGCAGGTGTGCGTCACGGGACTGCACTGGTAGCCCAGGCAGGGATCATCCCCCCGGCAGTCATCGTGAGTCGTGCACCCGGTCCCGGCGCCGTCGGGAGGAGCGTCGTCGGACACATCCACGCCCGCGTCCATGGAAACACATGCTCCGCCCTCGCAGTGGGTTCCGGCCGGACACCTGACCCCATCGCAGGGGTTGGCCTTGCAGCCGTGGAGCAGGAGGCCGGCGAGGAGCGCCAGCGCAGCGGCGGTCATGGGAGACGAGATCCTCATGGACATGCTCCCACATCCACGTGCAGGGTGTAGCTGCCTCCCGTGGGAGCCTCGTAGTTCGAGACGGTGATCGCATGGGCGCGTCCCGCCGGGGCGCTGAGCTCGAACCTGGCGCCCCCCGGTCCCGTGCCGCCGTCGCACCCCACGTCGTAGCGAATCGCGGTGCAGGCCGCATCCGTCAGCTCGAAGATCTGTATCACGGTGTCCGCGACACTCGTGGGCGGCGCCGTCGTCCCCGACTCGTCCGTCCATATGCAGTACGTGGCGTCGGCTTCGGGTTCCACGTAGAACCAGGCGTACGCGGGCCATGCGTCGTCCGACCCCATGTCCATGAGAGGCGGGTCGTGGCAGTTGAGGGAGATGTGGGCTCCCGTCGTGCTGGTGATGTCGTTCCGGTACCCGTTCAGATTCCCTCGGAATACGCCTCCACCCGTCGCGTCCACCATGTTCACGTTCTCGTGAGCACTCGAGCAGGGATTGTTGTCATGATCGCCGCGCAATGCATGGAAATCGAACGTCCCGCTGCGGTACCGGTACCCGTCCACGAACAGCTTGAACTGCATGCCGCTCCCGTCCGGCTGGACGCCCAGGTTCACCGCGGGGTCCCGGGTCCCGAGGCTCGAGCAGTCGATGCGGTCGTCGTCGATGCAGTCGTCGTTGCATGCAAGCTCGACTCCACCCGACCCCGGACAGTCCGACATGGCGAACAGGATCGGGTCGGGATGGTCTCCTGCCTCGACCCACACGTTCCATGACGTGAGCTGCCACCTGTCGGCGGGGACCGTGTAGCCGAGCTGGAACGCCACGTCCGGCCCGTCGAGAGCGGGGTGCACGCAGCCGGGCTCGTCGTCGTCCTCGGCGCAGAGCGTCGTGAGTCCCGTCAGGGAGGCGGAGCCGCCGGACGCGGTGACGGCCGTCGCCGAATCGCAGGTGTCGTTGCCCGGAGGCGGAGTGGCGGGGCCAGGCCGGCAGATGCCGAGCTCGTCGCACACCCCGGGCGAGAGGCACACGTCGAACACGAAATCGCACGCGGCGCCATCGTCCGCGGTCGCGACGCAGGCTCCCGACTCGCAGGTGAGTGTCGCGCACTCGAAGACCG
>JAFDER010000362.1 GCA_019310245.1 Deltaproteobacteria bacterium | reverse complement strand
TCCGGCCCAGGAGTCCTGCCCGGCGCTTTTCCTTGAGCCGGAAGCTCTCGCCCTTGATGTTGATCGTCGTGGCGTGGTGGAGGAGGCGGTCCAGGATCGCCGTCGCCAGGATCTGGTCGTTGAAGATCTCGCCCCAGTCCAGGAAGCTCTTGTTGCTTGTGAGGATGAGGCTCGCCCGTTCGTAGCGACGCGCCAGGAGCCGGAAGAACAGGCTCGCCTCGTCCCGGGAGAGCGGCAGGATCGACTCATGTGGAGTACAGGTTTATGTGGAGTTAGATGCAGATGCCCGCGTAGTTGCCGGTTCGTCGGCTCCTCCTACTCCACATAACTAGGTAGCTGGGCCTGGTAGCATCGGGACAGCGCCAGAAGTGGCGCCTACCGAAAGGAGGTCTCGATGCTAGCCGAGCTGTTTCCGCGGGCCCATGCCCGCTACTCGTCCCTGCCCGTTCTGGGGCCACACCTCGACGGCTTCGTGGTGTGGCTGCGATCGCAGGGATACCACGACTTGCTGATCCGGTTGCGCATTCGCGCTGCCCGACGCCTCGACGCACTGCTCCGGAGGCGTGGCGTGGATCAGCCCAGGGATCTCACGGCGACCGATCTCCGCGCGTATGCACCGGCGGACTCCCAGGAGGACCTCTATCTTGCCGCCGCCGTCCGTTCGCTCGTGCGCTACTTCGAGCAGCAGGGTGCCCTGGCGCCGCCGCCTGCCACACCGGCGCAAACGCTGATCTGTTCGTACCGCACCCATCTCGAGCGCGACCGGGGCCTCGCGTTCCGGACCGTGATACATCACATGGCCACGGTGCGCGAACTGCTCTCTTTCCTCGATCACGATCAAGTTCACGATCGCCTGCGGGGCCTGGACCAGCGCGACATCGAGGCGTTCGTCCAGGTCCTCAGCACGCGTCTCTCCCGCGCCAGCCTCCAGCACTCTATCGCCCACCTGCGGGCCTTTCTGCGCTTCCTCGTGGCTCGCGGCCTGGTGCCTGCCGATCTCGAAGCTGGAATCGACACACCCCGCGTCTACCGCGGCGAGCAGCTCCCACGCGCTCTCCCCTGGGAGACGGTCCGGGCCCTCCTGCGCGCGGTCGATCGTTCCACGCTCATGGGGCGCCGCGACTACGCTATGCTCCTGCTCGTCATGACCTATGGCCTGCGAACGAGCGAGGTCGTGGCGCTGACGCTCGACGACATCGACTGGCGTTCCGGGCAGCTCCGTGTCCCGCGCTCAAAGGTGGCGACTCCTCTCGTACTTCCCCTGACGCAGGAAGTCGGTGCCGCGTTGGTGGACTACCTGCAGCACGGGCGCCCGGACCTGCCGAACCGCGAGATCTTCCTCCGTGTCCGTGCGCCCGCCGGCACGCTCAAACCGACCGCTCTCACCGAGGCCTTCCAAGGATGGGTGCGCCGCAGCGGCCTCCCCATCCGGTTCCAGGGCCCCCACTGCCTGCGGCACTCCCTCGCGGTTCACCTGCTGCGGCAGGGAACACCGCTCAAGACGATCGGCGACCTTCTTGGCCACAGAAGCTCCGAGAGCACGTGTGTCTACCTGCGACTCCATGTCGAGGACTTGCGCGAGGTGGCGCTGGATCTTCCGGTGGACGCCGGAGAGGAGGTGTGCCGATGAGCGTGCAAGAGACCTTCGCCTCGGGCCTCGGGCCGATCATCGCGGGCTACCTCACGCTGAAAAGGGCCCTCGGACGCCGGTATGCGGTCGAGCGCGACGTGCTTGCCCACATCGACCGCTTCCTCGCGGCGGACGCGCAAGAACTCACAGCCGAGACGTTCGCGAACTGGTGCGCCACACTCGCGCACCTCAAGCCGGGCGTGCGACGCAACCGGATGCGGATCGTCCGCAATCTCTGCCTCTACCGGCGGAGAAGCGAGCCTTCCTGCTTCGTGCCCGATCTGCACGGGTTCCCGAGGCCGCACGCCCCGCGGCCACCTCACTTCTTCACGGAGCAGGAGATCTGTCGTCTGCTACGAGCCACCGACGCCCTCCGGCCCAGCCCGATCTCCCCTCTCCACCGCGAAGTCTACCGTCTGGCCATCGTCCTGCTTCACACGGCGGGCCTGCGACGCGGCGAACTCGTCCGCCTCACGCTCGCCGACTACGAGCCCGCGGAGAAGGTCCTGCACGTCCGGGCCACCAAGTTCCACAAGTCGCGGCTCGTGCCTCTCTCATCCGACGCGGCGCGAGAGATGGAGGCCTATTTTCAGGCCCGCCGACGGCTCCCACACGCGGCCGACGCACCGCTCCTCTGCAGCCGCTGCCGAGGCCTACGTCCGTACACCGGCGCCGGCCTCGCCAAGGGGCTCCGGCGGCTGTTCCAGTCTGCGAACGTGCGCACCGCGTCCGGACGGCTGCCTCGGGTCCACGACATGCGCCACAGCTTCGCTCTACACGCTCTGCTGCGATGGTACCGCGTGGGGATCGACGTGCAGGCGAAACTCCCTGCCCTCGCAGCATACATGGGACACGTGTCCATCGTCTCCACACAGTGCTACTTGCCCTTCATTGAGCCTCTTGCTCAGGCTGCCTCCGAGCGCTTCGCCCGGCACTGCGCGCCCTTCCTTGCTACGTGTGCGGCAGGGGGAGGTGGACGATGACGATCACAGGCCCCAACATGCTCGCCCGCGCCCTGCGCGGCTTCTTCGCCGAGCACCTGCCGGGCGTCCGCGGCGCGAGCCCACACACGGTGCGGAGTTACCGCGACGCCTTCGCGCTCTTCCTCCGCTTCCTAGCCGCGCGGTGCGACCGTCCCGTCGTCGAGCTCGACCTTGGCGACCTCGATCCGGATGGCCTGCTCGCCTTCCTGGATCATCTGGAAACCGATCGCGGCAACAGCACCGCGACGCGCAACTCCCGCCTGGCCGCGGTCCACGCCTTCGCCCGCTATGTCGGCGCGCGGGATCCAGAATGGATCGAGGCCTGCCAGCGCCTCCTCGCTGTTCCTTTCAAGCGGGCCAGGGCCGCCGCCGTGGAGTACCTCGAGGGCGAGGAGATCCGCGCCATGTTGGAGGCGACGGACCGCCGCACGGCCGCGGGTCGGCGCGATCATGCCCTCCTCGTCACGTTCTTCAACACGGGCGCGCGGGTGCAGGAGCTTCTCGACGTGCGGCCGGCCGATCTCCAGCTGGAGCGCCCCTTCCACGTGCGACTCCTCGGGAAGGGACGCAAGGAGCGCCTCTGCCCGCTCTGGCGCGAGACTGCAGACACTCTTCGAGCGCTCGTCGCCGAGACAGGGCTCGACCAGGCCTCCACGGAGAGGCTCTTCCGCAACCGCCGCGGTGAGCCCCTCACCCGGTTTGGGGTCCGCTACCTCCTGCGGAAGTACGCCAAGCTGGCGGCATCGTCCGCGCCGAGCCTGGCCGCCAAGCGTGTGCACCCACACACACTCCGCCACAGCGCCGCCGTCCACCTCCTCCAAGCCGGCGTGGACCTCGTCACGATCAGCCACTGGCTCGGTCACGCGAGCGTGGAGACGACGAATCGCTATGCCCAAGTGGATCTCGAGGCGAAGCGCGCCGCCATCGCCAAGGCCGGCCCTATCGGGGACACAAACCCGGACCTGGTTGCGTGGCGGTCTGACGGCTCCATCCTCGAGTGGCTCGAGGCGCTGTGAGTCACGATCGGCACTCGTCTTATGTGGAGTCCCCGTCTCCGGATAGCCCGCCGGGGCCGGCGACCGGGCGGCGACTCCACATAAACCTGTACTCCACATGAGTCGATTTATGTGGAGCTCCACATAAATCGACGACATCGGCTACGTGCATCAGAACCGGGAGGAGATGGAGGTGCTCTTCACGCTCCTGGCGGACCGCTACGAGCGCGGCAGCGTGATGCTGACGAGCAACCTGCCGTTCTCGCAATGGGAGAGCATCTTCAAAGATCCGATGACGACCGCGGCGGCGATAGACCGGCTCGTCCACCACAGCGTCATCCTCGAGTTGAATCTCCCCAGCTACAGGCTCGAGCAGTCGAGGAAGAAGGCGGGATCACAGTCCCCAGAGGCAGTAGAAATAGTTGTCGGCAGCGAAAGAAATGGTTGACGTTGATCACCGCTGCTCGCGATACGGCGATGCGCACGGGTGGGACCGGGCATCACATGGCCGAGGAGAGGTCGACATGAAGACGCTCACGCGACCACGCCGCACACTCCCGTACTTCCTCGTAGTCCTGGTCCTCGCGGCCATCGGCTTCGTGGCCTACAGCCAACACAGCGAGGCCGGCTGCACGAACTACCAGGACTACCTTCACTTGAT
>JAFDER010000361.1 GCA_019310245.1 Deltaproteobacteria bacterium | reverse complement strand
AGAACCAGATGTTGAAGGTCAGCATGTCCTTCCACAGCGATCCGCCTCCGTCCTGCGAGGTCTTGATGACGAGCGGCGTGTTCGTGGGAACGTCGGCGATCACGTAGTAGCCCAGCGTCCGGCAGTCGGCGTTCTCCGGGCTGATCTTCTCCTGACACGGGCCGGGGCAGTCGGCCTCCTCTTCGGCGGTCTCGACGTGCGTGGGGAAGTCGGCCTCGTGGTCGGCGCAGTCGGCGGTGGAAACGTACTCGCCCACCAGCGTCCCGACGTTGCCCTCGCCGTCCACCTGGTAGACCTGCACGAGCACGCCGTCGCTGCCGCCACCCGTGGCATACACGTCCACGGAACCGTGGAGGGTGATGAGCGTCGGCTCGGCCGGCGTGGGGTAGCCGTCCGGCATGAAGCAGGAGATGTCCGGATCGCCGGCGGTGGAGGCGCAGTACTCGCCGAGCAGGTCGCAGGTCGTGGTCACGGCATCCTGGACGGGAACCCTGACGCACGTACAGCACGTCAGGACCTCGCCTGACCCGCAGGCGGGCGGCGACGGGCAGACGTCGGGCCCGCACGTCTCGTGCAGCACGGTCGTGGTGTTCCCGTCCGTGTCCCCGTTCTCCCCCCCGCATGCCGAGAGGGATGCGATCATCACGAGCGCCGAGGCCGCAAGGATGGATCTGGTCATTCGAGGCCCTTCTTGCGGCGGATCTGCTCCATCACCTTCGCGTACTCGACTTCCCACGTTCGCGTGCCTTCCTCGAGGTTCTTGATGCGGTCGCGAACCTCGTTGTCGAGATCCTCCTCGAGGTCCATGTGCTTGCGCAGGATGTTACGGATCTTCACCGTCAGCGCCTGGTCGTCGGCGTAGATCTCCTCGAAGTTGTTCGAGTTCTCGAAGGCCATGATGATCTGCTGGATGATGTAGGTGATGGTCTCCTCGCCCACGCCGAAGTCCTGCTGCTGGGCGATCATCTTCTTGACCTTCCCGAACTGAGAGTACGTGAGGCCGCGCCTCGAGAGGTAGTCCTTGGCCTCTTCGTTGATGTCGCGCTCCCGGCGCAGGTACTCCCTGAGAACGGCCTGTACGTCGAGCTGGGCCTCGGTCGCATCTGCGACCTCGATCTCGCCTCCATCGGTCAGGACGCCGACGATCTCTGCGGAGATGATGGGAATCTTGCCGGCATAGAGTCGCATGGAGCCCTTTATGTCACTTTTCGTGTTTCGTGACAAGCTGGGTCATCTCCGTGAGGACGCCCTTCGCGCTCTTCGGATGGATGAAGGCGATGAGGTGACCTCCGGCGCCCACCCGGGGCTTTTCATCGATGAGCCTCGCACCCTTCCCGCCCAGGTCGGCGAGCTTGGCCTCGAGATCCTCCACGGCATAGGCGACGTGGTGGATGCCCTCTCCGCGCTTGTCCAGGAACTTGGCGATCGGGGACTCCGGGCTGGTGGGACTGAGGAGCTCGACGTGGCTCTCGCCGGCCGCGAAGACCACGGTCTTGACCTTCTGGTCCTTCACCTCTTCCCTGTAGATCTCCTCGAGACCGAGCACGTCGCGATAGACGGCCGAGGCCTCCTCGAGATCACGAACCGCGATTCCGATGTGGGCGATCTTCTTGACCATGTTGTCCTCCTCCTGGTTCAGAGAAGGCCTAATCTAGCCAAAGCGTGAAAGGACGACAACCCTGATCGATCGTTGTGGTTGGGAAGAGGGGCCTACGTGTACGTGAAACGCAATTCGTAGTCACAGATATGGAACATGTCGGCCTCGTCGATGCGCTTGGAGTCGATGCGCTTGCCGCTGTACTCGATCCCGTTGACGCTACCGAGGTCTTTTATGTAGTACGCGCCGTTATGATAGATGATGGCGGCGTGCTTGCGGGAGATGTTCCCGTCCTTGATGGCGAGATCGGAGGTCTTGAGCCCGCGGCCGATGATGAACTGATCCTTGGTGATCGGGATCTTCTGTCCGTTGAAGATGAGGTAAAGCGTGGGCATGGTCCCGGCCGTGGCGTGGACGGGCGGCTGGGCGGCGGGCTGTGCGGCCGGGATGGGCTGCGCCTGCTGCTGCTGGGCCATCGGGTCGGTGTCCATCACGGGCACCGGCGGCACGGCCTGCTGCACCGGTTGGGGCTGCATGAAGGGAGGCTGGGTCTGCTGCTGGGCGACCGGCACCTGAGGCTGGGACATGGTCTGCATCGGCGGCACTGCCTGGGGCGGCGGCACTGGAGGCGAGGAAGGTCGCGGCCCCGGAGGGGGCGCCAGCCTCTGACGGCTGGGAGGAGGTGCGAGCCCGCTCGGTCTGGCGCCGCCGGGAGGCCCCGCGATCCCGCCGATGCCCGTCGGCCTGCCTGGAGGCGCGATGGACTCCCGGATCGGCGGAATCGTCGCTGACGTGGCCCTGCGCGACTTGGCGTACTGGCGCATGGACTCGTTGATGAGGTAGTCCACCGAGCACTCCAGCTCAGCAGCCATCTTCTCGTACAGCGCCCAGAGATCGTCTCGGCACTGGAAGTGACGGACCGTCTTTCGGCTTCTGTTCTGGACCATGTTGCCGTGAACCCCTGAAGTCAGGCGTGATTGCCTCTTCCGACGATCACCACCTCAGCATGAGATAATATTGCAGAACAATTCAAATGGAAAGGGAAATCAGCCTCCCTCGTTTATCTTGTTTACCGCCCACTCGGCCACGGACCCAACGTTCGGAAAGTGCTCCACGACCTCCTCTCCCTGGGTGTACTTCCAGTCGTCGAGCTTGGCCTTGTCCTTCTTCATGGACTCGAGCTTCTCGAGGTCGGATTTCTCGCCCACGAGCCCGATGGCATAGGCCACCATGCCCCGCGCCATGGATTCCTTGTGCTCGAGGAATGGCCTGAGCAGCTCGAGCGCCTTCTTCCGCTCGGTTCCGGTCAGGAGCTTGCCGTCCTTGCCCTGGACGAGGCGCACGGGCACGTAGTCGCGAAGATCGAGCCAGTCGTCCCAGGGGTCCTCCTCCACGATGACCTCCTCGATGATGAACGGGATGCCCTCCGTACCGAGGAGCTTGAGGAGCTCGTCCACCCCCACGCCGCGGAAGCGGTCCTTGTCCGACCCGTCCTCGGAGGTCGTGTGCAGGAGCCTGGCGATGCGATCCTTGTTGGCCTTGTCGCCGGTGGCCACGATCGCGTCATACGACCAGTTGCGCACCGAGTAGTCCTGATCCGTCGACTCGGCGATGGCGAACAGCGTCTCGACGTCGTCCTTGTGCCACATCTCGAACTGGAGGTAGGCCATCATGCTGCCGCGCGACGTCTGGGACGGAAGATCCGTCTTGCCCGCGTTCTCGAGCAGGAATGCACGCACCTCCGGTCCGCCCATCCTTCCGAGAGACACGAGCAGTGACTGGTCGATCTTGCCGTCGTAGTTCTTCATCCTCTGCCTGGCGCGGCCGATGAGCGTGGCCCCGGCCTTGTGCTGGATCTCCTCGGTGGCAATCTTGTCCAGGTACTCGGTCACCTTGTCGTAGACCTCGCTGTCGGGACCGAGGAGGTCGACCATCGGTCCGGCAGCCTTCTCGCCCACGTCCATGATGATGATGTCGATGGATTTCCTGCCGATGAAGAACCGGTGGTTGAAGTCGGCCACGCACCAAGCGACGAGCAGGTCCTCGATCTTGGACTTGCTCTCGCCCTGTGAGTAGGGATAGACAAGGTGCGCCAGGTCCTTGCCCGACACCTGGCTCTGGAGCGGCGGCGAGGGAGGCTCGGTGCCCTCCGTCATCATCTTCTCGACACTCGGCACTATTGCATCGATGATCTGGGAGCGCTGGGGTTCCTCGATCACCTTGAATGACTTCTCGAGCATGTCCCACTGCGCGAACTCGCCGATGTCGGCCAGGGCCACAGCGGCTACGGCTCTCAGGTCGGCATCGTACTTGTCGTCGAGCAGGACGGCTGTCAGCTTGTCGGGGCCTTTCTGGGTTGTTTTCCACTTCTCCAGGTCCTCGGGCTTGACGCTGCAACCCGAGGCAAGGATGACCAGGGCGATGGCGACACCAAGGCGCT
>JAFDER010000360.1 GCA_019310245.1 Deltaproteobacteria bacterium | reverse complement strand
CCCATGGATCGCGGCCGGGATTGAGCTCGGGATCGAGAGCCGGCCTCCACAGCCGGAAGGGCATGCCTTTGGGATCGGGAATGAGCCGTCCCCCGGAATCGCGGGCGTACCGCCCGCTGACCTTGTAGGGCTCGCCGTCGGGTGCGCGCCGGGGATCGCCCGCCTCGTCGCGGAAGAGATCCCGGCCGCCGGGATCGAACATGAACCGTTGCCGCGTTCCCGAATCGTCGAGCAGGAACTCCGACCTGTAGTTGATCACCGTCTCGATCATCGAGACGGGCGCGGGATCGAGGGAGGTCTCAGCGCGGCCGAGCTTGCCGACGACGGACTCCACCTCGGGGATGGCCCCGATGGACATGTCCTGCTTGCGCAGAACGTCCGTGACCTCGGCGAGAGAGGCGTGCGGCATGGTGGTGGGCATGTAGAGGAAGGAGCCCTCGTCGAGCGACGGCATGAACTCCTTGCCCAGGCCGGGGAGGGCATGGGCCAGGCGCGAGACCGGGCCGTAGCTCCTGACGCGGTCCGGAAGCCATCCCAGAAGGCCGTCGAAGCCGAGCCAGACAAAGCCTCCCGCGAGCACGAGCAGCAGGGGAAGGGCGATGAAGGCCGCCTTGTGATCGAGGATCCAGCGCAGGAGGCGGGAGTAGGTCCTGCGCACGAGCGCGAAGAAACCCAGGATGGATCCCAGGAGCAGCCCGACGAAGACGAGGTTGCGCGCCAGGCCCCTCTCCGGACCGAGGGGAACCCAGTGCTTCGTCAGGACGATGGCCACGGCCGCGACAGCGATGCCGCTCAGGATCCATGGGGCCCACCTGGCGAATCGCTCCGGGACGAGCTTCTCGACGATCCTCACCACGCCGAGGAGCGCCACGAGGATCCCGGCCCACCAGCTCAGCAGCACGCCGACGAGGATCCCGGCGGCCACGACCAGGGAGCTGAGGACGATCCCGATGACCTTCCCCCCGCCCTTCCTGCCAAGCAGGGCGTGGGCGAGCGGCGGGATCACGGTGAGCGAGACGATGACCGAGGCGATGAGCGCGAAGGTCTTGGTGAACGCGAGGGGCTGGAAGAGCTTGCCCTCGGCGGCGACCATGGTGAAGACGGGCAGGAAGCTGATGACGGTCGTCGCCACGGCCGTCAGGACGGCACCTCCCACCTCGGAGGATGCGCGCACGATCACCTGCGTTCGATCCTCGTCGGGACCGGCGCGCGCCAGGTGAGAAGCGATGTTCTCCGTGACCACGATGCCCATGTCCACGATCGTGCCGATCGCGATGGCGATGCCCGAGAGGGCCACCACGTTGGCGTCCACGCCGAAGAGCTTCATCGCGATGAAGGCGATGAGCACGGCGAGCGGCAGCACGCCCGAGACGAGGAGCGCGCTGCGCAGGTGCACGAGCGAGATGAGCACCACGATGATCGTGATGAGGATCTCGTCGGTGAGCGCCGTGCTCAGGGTCCCCAGGGTCTCGTTGATGAGCTTGGTGCGGTCGTAGAACGGAACGACCGTCACCCGGCTCACCGTGCCGTCGGGCAGGGTCTTGCGGGGGAGGCCGGGCGCGATCTCCTCGATCTTCTTCTTGACGTTCTTGATGGCCGCGAGGGGGTTCTCGCCGTAGCGCACGACCACCACGCCGCCCACCGCCTCCACGCCCTCCTTGTCGAGGACCCCGCGCCGGAGCGCTGGCCCCATGGACACGTGCGCCACGTCGCCGACGCGGATGGGCACGTTCTCGCGGGCCTTGATGACCGTCGTCTCGATGTCCTCGAGGGTCTCGATGAAGCCGATGCCGCGGACCACGTACTCGACCCGGTTGATCTCGATGGTGCGCGCTCCCACGTCCGCGTTGGCGCTCCTGACGGCCCGGAACACCTCGTCGAGGGTCACGCCGTGGGCGCGCATGGCGTCGGGATCCACGTCCACCTGGTACTCGCGCACGAAGCCTCCCACGCTCGCCACCTCGCTGACGCCCTTCGCGCCCAGGAGCGCGTAGCGGACCTGGAAGTCCTGGATCGATCGGAGCTCCTCGAGGTCCCACCCTCCGGCGGGGTTGCCCTCGGGATCGCGGCCCTCGAGCGTGTACCAGAAGATCTGCCCGAGCGCCGTGGCGTCGGGGCCGAGGGAGGGCCTCACGCCTCCGGGCAGGATCCCCGTGGGAAGGCTCGCCAGCTTCTCGAGGATGCGGGAGCGTGACCAGTAGAACTCCACGTCCTCTTCGAAGATCACGTAGACCGAGGAGAACCCGAGCATCGAGAAGGAGCGGATCGTCTTCACGCCGGGGATCCCCATCAGCGAGACGGTGAGGGGATAGGAGACCTGGTCCTCCACGTCCTGGGGAGAGCGGCCGGGCCACTCGGTGAACACGATCTGCTGGTTCTCGCCGATGTCCGGGATCGCGTCGACCGGCACGGGGGAGCGCGGAATGCCGGCCACGTCCCAGTCGAAGGGAGCCGCCATGAACCCCCAGCCGATCACGACCAGCACCCCGACGGCCACGAGGAGCTTGTTGCCCACGAGGAAGTGGACGAGCCGCCCGATGAGGGTGAGGCGGCCTTCAGTCATGCCCGGCTCCGTGCGCGGCGGGATGGATCGTGTCCCGGTCCTCGGCGCAGGTGAGCATCGAAGCGCCGAAGTACGGATTGCGCGTCCCCTCGTCGGACTGGAGCCAGCTCGCACCCGTGTTGCCGAACGCCATGGGACAGTACTTGAGGTAGAGCACGCGGTCGCCCGTCGAGCCGAACGAGCGGACCATGTGGATGACGGCCCGCGAGAGCGGGAAGAAGTCCTTCCTCGCCGCCTCGATGTCCCCGGCCTTTGCGATGCGGTCCACGGCCTCGACGGCCGTGCCCAGGGAGTCCATCCACGCCATGTGCGCCGGGCCCTTCAGGAGCTTCATGTCGGTGCCGGCCAGGGCCTCCTTCACGGCCGCGGCGGCGCTCCCCGCCCCGGCGAAATCGTCGCTGGCCAGCGCGTCCTGCAGCTCCAGGTAGGCGTCGACCACGACCGAGAGCTGCCCGATGAAGGCGTGCGGCGCCTCGAAGGTCCTGCCGGGAGCCTCGGTATCGGCCGGTGACGGCGGGCCGTGTTGGTGTCCTGGCGGCGCCACGCCACCCTCCGGGCTCATCATGGAGGGCTTGGCCTGGATCTGCATGGCAGAGTCGATCTTGAAGTTGCCGCGCACCACGACCTTCTCCCCCTCGACGAGGCCCTCGAGCACGATGTAGTGGTCTCCCACGCGGGAGCCGAGGACCACCTCCCGACCCTCGTACAGCCCGCGAGAGACCTCCACGTACACCACGGCGCGCTTGCCCGTGACGAGCGGGGCCGAGGCAGGGATCACGAGAGGCGCCTCGCCGGCCGCCTCGGCCGCCTCCACGCCGGCGCTGATCACCGCGCTCACGAACATCTCCGGCTTGAGCACGCCGTCGGGGTTGTCGACCTCGACCCTGACCCGGGCGGTCCGTGTCACGGGATCGATCACCGGATCGATGAAGGCCACGATGCCCTCGAAAGGCAGGCCCGGATGGGCTTCCAGGGAGATCTCGACCTCCTGGCCCTGCTCGATCAGCGCGAGGTCGGACTCGTAGGCGTCGAGCATGATCCACAGCTTCCTCAGGTCGGCGATCGTGTAGATGCGGGTGCCCTCCTTGACGTACATCCCCTTCGACGCGTGCTTCTGGATGACCACGCCGCCCATGGGGGCCGTGAGCGTCAGGTGCTTGCGCCTCTTGCCGCTCTTCTCGATCGCTGCGACCTGCTTCTTGGTCAGCCCCCAGAGCATGAGCCTCTCGCGCGAGGCCTGGAGCGTCTCCTCGAGGATGGTGGACCCGGCCGGGCCGGCTCCGATCGACGAGAGGCTCTCGACCATCTTCGAGGCCTGGATGAGCTCGTCCTGCGCGAGCAGGAGCTGGGGGCTGTAGATCGAGGCCATGGACTGGCCCCTCTTGACGCGCTCGCCCGTGAAGTCCACGAACAGCCTGTCGATCCTGCCCTCCACCCACGCCGTGATGTGCCCCACGCGCGTCTCGTCGTAGTCCACCTTGCCCG
>JAFDER010000359.1 GCA_019310245.1 Deltaproteobacteria bacterium | reverse complement strand
AGTAAGGGCAGGGGGGGGTATCCTTGACTTGCATTTCGTGGGATGAGTGATATAAGGACTTTTGAATCCCGCCTTGGGGGACAAGGCAACGACCTGCGCTGACATGCCCGAACGTGAGCTACGGTTTAATAATCAACAACTTCGGGCAAGGAGCTAGAGTAAAGTGAAGCTGTACATCGGAAACATGCCTTTCAGCATGAGCGGGCAGGATCTGCGTTCGTTGTTCTCCACGCACGGCGAAGTCTTGTCGGCGAATGTCATCATGGATCGCGACACGGGACGCCCCCGTGGATTCGCGTTCATCGAGATGAGCGACGATGACGCCAAGAAGGCCATGGCGGCCCTGCACGAGCACGAGGTCGACGGACGCAACCTCAACGTCAACGAGGCGAAGCCTCGCGGCGATCGTGGCGGCGGCGGCGGCGGCGGCGGCGGCGGCGGCGGCAGGAACCGCTACTAACACCGAGTCCGATCCCACCCCCCCGATCAATCAACCCGTCAGTTTCAACTCGCCGTAGCGCTCACTTCCGGGCGGTCACTTCTCTCTCAAGAGCTTCGCGAATTGCTTGGGCCAGGACCTCGGTGGTGAGGTACACATTCCATCACTGCGCGCAAACGCACAGACTGAAGCCATGTAGTGCTTGGCGCAGTTGTCTGGATGGGTACGACGGCAGCTCACCGTGACCTCTTTGGTGTCGTCGGGTAGCAGGGGCGCGTGGAATCGCTGCGATTGCTCTGTCTTCGTTGTCCTGTTTCGTTCCATGTTACACGGATGTCGTTGCCCCCTACCTCTTCATCTTGCCTCTCCCGGGACCATACTTGCTGCTTGCCCTTGTCACAAGGCTTCCTGCTGCATATCCGCATGTGCCTCGAGCTCTGTCGCGGCGCACAAAACACCGGATGGAGCCGGTCAGCGGTCCGGCATCGCCTCGAGCCTTTCGAGCACGGCACGGGCCCGCATCACGCCCTTGTAGACGTAGAGACGGCCGGGCAGGTCGGAGTCGATGACCTGCTCGCTGACGCGTAGACGGCTGCCGAGCGCGAAGATGACCGGCCGGGGCAGGCCGGCCTGGACGAGCTCCACGCGCTTCCACACGGCGTCGCGGCTCCAGTAGCCCATGACCTCCAGGAACACCTGCCTGCCGCTGTCGCGGTGCGTGAACACGAGGTCGGGCACGCACAGCCCGACGCCCGGCAGGTCCAGGACCTCGTCGCTCGCGTCCGCGTCCCAGGCCGAGTGCAGCGCGCGGAAGCTCTCGAGCAGGCGTCGCACGTCGTCCGGCAGCCGGGCGGGCCGGGGCGAGGACGGCGGGGTTTTGCCCTCGAGGTGGAAGAGCAGGGGCTCGCGATCCCACATCACCTCGGCGTCGAGCTCCCAGGCGCCGCTCTGCTCGATGACGGGCAGCATCAGCGCGAGCTGAAGGCCGTACTTCGTGACCGACCTGAAGAGGCTCATCGGCCCGTCGATCACGATGCGGTAGCCTCCCTGCGGGAGCCGCTCGATGGTGTGCATGAGCCGGCGGAACTTCAGCTTGCCGAAGAACGTCCTGTAGTCCGCGGGCTCGGAGCAGCGCAGCCTGAGCTCGACCTTCACGGCCCTGAGCAGCACGGCCTGCTTGCGTGCCGTCTCGAAGTGCTCGACGAGATCCGCCGCGGCGATGGAGCGGAACGAGGCGAGCGGGTGGTTCTGCTTCAGGTCGGCGTACAGGTCGTGCTCCACCTGCCCGGCGTCGATGTCCAGGGCGGCCGCCGCGGCCTGCACGACGGCGTCCCGGTCGAACGTCCCGCCGTCTTCGAGCGCCCGCCGCGACTCGGCCGCCCTGCGGAACACCTCGGCGCGCAGTGCGCGAGGCTCGACGTCGTCGGGCGTCTCGAAGGAGCACCGGTCGAGCAGGAGCTTGCGCAGGCCTTTGGCCGACTTGTGATCGGCCGGCTCGTGCTCGACCGCGTCCAGGGCCGCGGTGAGCTCTCCACGGGTGCGGCCGGCGTGCTCCGAGACGAGAGTGACGTACCTGCCTGCCAGGTCCACGAGGCGCGCCTTCGGGGCGGGCTTGAGCGCGGGCACGTACAGCCGGCCGGAGCGCCGCAGGACGCGCACGAGATCAGCGGTAAGCAACGTGCTCCCTCCGCCGCCTCGAGGTGTGCATCTCGGCCGTGTCGTGGGCGACGAGCTCGTACAGGACGGCCCTCTTGTCGCCCTTCTTGCGCAGGATGCGGCCCAGCCTCTGCACGTGCTCGCGCACGGAGCCGCTCCCGGAGAAGATGATGGCCACGCCGGCGTCGGGCATGTCCACGCCCTCGTTGAGCACCCTGGAGGTGGCCACCACGTTGTAGACGCCCGATGCGAACCCGGCGAGGATCTCGCTGCGCTCCGTCACCTTCGTCTGGTGCGTGATGACCGGGACGAGGAAGCGGCGGGACATCTCGTAGACCGAGTCGTTGCGGTCGGTGAACAAGAGCACCCGGTCGCGGCGGTGCTCGTGCAGGAGGTGCTCGACGTACGCGAGCTTGGACGGGGCTGCGAACGCGAGCCGCCTCTGCCTCTGGTACGCCTCCATGGCCTCGCGCCCGGCCGCGTTGCGCGCCGACCTCTTCACGAACTCCGTCCAGCCATCGGGGCTGCTCATGCGGATGCCCTGGCTCGTCACGAAGTCGCGGTACACCTTGCGGGCCTGCTCGTAGGCGGCGCGCTCATCGACGGTCAGCTCCACCAGGATGCGCTCCACCGTGTACTCGGCGAGGAACTCGCCAGTGAGCCCGTCGACCTCGCTGCGGTGCACGGTGGGTCCGATGAGATCCTCGAGCACGTCGTGCCGCCCGTCCGCCCGCTCGGGCGTGGCCGTGAGACCGAGCCTGCGGGGGGCCAGACACGCCTGGGCGGCCAGCGAGTAGGCCTCGCCCGGCAGGTGGTGGCACTCGTCGAAGACCACCAGGCCGAAGCGGTTCCCCAGGTGCTCCATGTGGATGTACGCCGAGTCGTAGGTGGTGACCGTGACGGCCTCGACGACGTGCTCCCCGCCGCCCACGATCCCGACGTCCCGGCGCAGGCTCGTGCGCAGCAGGTCGTACCACTGGGTCACCAGGTCCAGCGTGGGGGCGATGACCAGCGTGTCGCGCCTCACCGCGTCGATTGCCATGAGCGCGACGTGGCTCTTGCCCGCACCCGTGGGCAAGACGACGACCCCGCGGCTCCCGGCCTGTTTCCAGGCCCGGAGCGCCTCGCTCTGGAACGGCCGAGGCTCGCGTCTCACGCACAACCCCCCGTCGAGCTCGCCGTAGCGTCGCGCCCGGTCCTGCCACTCGAGCCCGGAGCGCACGAGCGTCCGCACCACGTCCGCGTACGCCATGGCCGGCGCGCGCATGCAGCGCGTGCGCGGGTCCCACGTGCACGCGTCCGGCAGGAAGCCGGCCAAACCCTCGTCCAGCCCGCGGATCTCCAGCGTCCCGCTTGCCCACAGGAGCTCGATCCGCCCGCTCTCGTTCATGCGCCCACCTGGATGCACAATCTACCGGAGCGGGGGCACGTCTTGCAACGCGCACGTCGCACGGGTCCGCACTCCCTGAGAAGGTCGTGCGTGTGCACGCGTTAGGGCTTCACGCCGGCGATATTTTTGAACTCCTGTGACCATGACTCCCGTCATCGTCCACCCTCGAGCTCTGCAGTTCCGTCTCCAAGCTCGAAGATCTCGCGCAATTGCATGATGATCTGCTCTGGGTCCTTCAGATCAGGATCATTGATCGATGCGTGGATGGCGGGCCACTGCTCGGAGTCCGGCGGGAATCTCTCCAGGAACAGGATGAGGTCTCTTCTCAGTGTCCTGGGCAAGGCGAATCGATCCGCCGGAACCAGCGTCCGGAAGAGCCTGAAGACGTCATTGCGGTGCTTCCTGACATCGCGGTCCTTGACGTGCACATCACCGGCCTGCCTTCTTGCCCAGAGGTCAAGGTGGGCCCGGGCTTTGAGCGGAATCAGGCAGCTGGCCGGAATCGTCGGGATACCATCGATGGTCGTCCGCGATTCCACAATGAAACCGTAGTAAGCATCGTCCATGATGATGGCCG
>JAFDER010000061.1 GCA_019310245.1 Deltaproteobacteria bacterium | reverse complement strand
CGCCACGCCCGGACCGGTGGTCACGCACGTGGTGACGCCCGCCTCGCAGATGCCGATCCCGTCGAGCGTGACGGGGCCGCAGGGGGCGCCTCCCCCGGGATTGCCGTCGTCCACGAGCCCGTCGCAGTCGTCGTCCAGGCCGTTGCACAGCTCCGCGGTGGGGGCCACGCCTCCGTCGCAGACCAGGGTGCCGGCAATGCAGTGCACGACGCCGGAGCTGCACTCGCCCACGTCCATGCCGCAGGCAGCGCCGCCGCCGGGGTCGCCCTCGTCGACCGAACCGTCGCAGTCGTTGTCCAGGCCGTCGCAGATCTCCGCCGTCGGCCCCACGGACCCCGTGCACACGATGGAGCCCACGATGCAGTGCTCCACGCCCGCCACGCACTCGCCCACGCCGCTGCCGCACGAGCCTCCACCGCCCGGATCGCCATTGTCCACGACTCCGTCGCAATCGTCGTCCAGGTTGTTGCACACCTCCGTCGCGGGGCTCACGGCGCCCACGCACACGATGGCTCCGCCCGTGCACAGCTCCGTGCCCGCCTCGCAGATCCCGATCCCGTCGAGAAGAACCGGGCCGCAGAGCCCCCCGCCTCCCGGGTTGCCCTCGTCGATCGCGCCGTCGCAGTCATCGTCCAGGCCGTTGCACAGCTCGGCCGTGGGAGGCGTCTCGCCCGTGCAGGACAGGGAGCCTCCGATGCAGTGAATGACGCCGGAGACGCACTCGCCCACGTCACTCCCGCAGGCCGCGCCGCCGCCCGGGTCGCCGTTGTCGACCGTGCCGTCGCAGTCGTTGTCCAGGCCGTCGCAGATCTCCGCCGACGGTCCCACGGCGCCCGTGCAGATGATGGAGCCCACGATGCAGTGCTCCACGCCCGCCACGCACTCGCCCACTCCCGAGCCGCACGATCCGCCGCCGCCCGGGTCGCCGTCGTCCAGCACTCCGTCGCAGTCGTCGTCCAGGTTGTTGCACACCTCCGTCGCGGGGCTCACGGCGCCCACGCACACGATGGCGCCGCCCGTGCACTGCTCCGTGCCCGCCTCGCAGATCCCGATCCCGTCGAGAAGGACCGGGCCGCAGGCGGCGCCGCCGCCCGGGTTGCCGTCATCCACCGTGCCGTCGCAGTCGTCGTCCAGGCCGTTGCAGATCTCGGCGACGGGAGGCGTCTCGCCCGTGCAGGACAGGGACCCACCGATGCAGTGCATGATGCCCGTCAAGCACTCGCCCACGCTCGAACCGCACACGCCTCCGCCGCCCGGGTCGCCGTCGTCCGCCACGGAGTTGCAGTCGTTGTCCAGCCCGTCGCACACCTCGGCGGACGGGCCCACGTCGCCCACGCACAGGATGGAGCCGACGATGCAGTGCTGCACGCCCTCCACGCACTCGCCCACACCGGAGCCGCACGTGCCGCCGCCTCCGGGGTCGCCGTCATCCACCACGCTGTCGCAGTCGTCGTCCAGGTTGTTGCACACCTCTGAGCCCGGATACACGGCGCCCGTGCACACGATGGCGCCGCCCGTGCAGGTCTCGGTGCCCGCCTCGCAGATCCCGATCCCGTCGAGAAGAACCGGGCCGCAGGCTGCGCCGCCGCCCGGGTTGCCGTCGTCCACCGTACCGTCGCAGTCGTTGTCCAGACCGTCACAGATCTCGGCCACGGGACCCACACCGCCTGTGCACAGCAGGCTGCCTCCCGTGCAGTTGAGGATGCCCGTCGAGCACTCGCCCACGCTCGAGCCGCACACGCCGCCGCCACCCGGGTTGCCCTCGTCCGTGGCGCCGTCGCAGTCGTTGTCAAACCCGTCGCACACCTCGGACACCGGACCCACGTCGCCCATACACACGATGGAGCCGAGGATGCAGTGCTCGACGCCGGAGACGCACTCGCCCAGGCCGGACCCGCAGGAGCCTCCGCCGCCCGGGTCGCCGTCGTCGGCCGTGCCATCGCAGTTGTCGTCGAGGCCGTTGCACACCTCGGCCGCCGGCCACACGTCGCCCACGCACACGATGGCGCCACCCGTGCACTGCTCGACCCCTGTCTCGCAGATGCCGATCCCGTCGAAACCGATGGGACCGCACACGCCTCCGCCGCCCGGGTTGCCGTTGTCCACCGTGCCGTCGCAGTCGTTGTCAAACCCGTCGCACACCTCTGCCACCGGGCCCACCCCGCCCGCGCACACGAGCGAGCCGCCCGTGCAGGTCGTGATGCCCGTGGAGCACTCGCCCACGCTCGATCCGCACACGCCTCCGCCTCCAGGGTTGCCGTCGTCGGCCGTGCCGTCACAGTCGTTGTCCAGGCCGTCGCACACCTCGGCCGTGGGGCCCACCTCGCCGATGCACAGGAGCGTGCCGCTCACGCACGAGTTCAGTCCGGAGGCGCACTCGCCCACGTCAGACCCGCACGACGTGCCCCCGCCGGGGTTGCCGTCGTCGGCCACGCCGTCGCAGTCGTCGTCCAGGCCGTTGCACACCTCGGCCATGGGCTCGACCTCGCCAACGCAGTCGATGGCGCCGCCCACGCACTGCTCGAGACCCGCCGTGCAGATCCCGATGCCGTCGAGAAGGATGGGGCCGCACGGCGCACCGCCGCCCGGGTTGCCGTCATCGGCCGTGCCGTCGCAGTCGTTGTCCAGGCCGTCGCACACCTCCGGCATCGGCCCCACCTCGCCCACGCAGACCAGGCCTCCGCCCGAGCAGCTGAGGGTGCCCGTCAAGCACTCGCCCACGCTCGAACCGCAGACGGCGCCACCGCCCGGATTGCCCTCGTCAGAGGTTCCATCGCAATCGTTGTCCAGACCGTCGCACACCTCGGCCGTGGGGCCCACGCCTCCGGCGCAGGACGACCAGGACCCGGCCGTGCAGGCGTGGATGCCGTACTCGCACACGCCCGTGTCTCCCACGCCGGGCGACATCTCGCACGACTCGACGAAGCCGTCCACGACGCCGTTGCAGTCGTCGTCCAGCCCGTTGCAGGTCTCCACGCCGGGAGGCACCTCGCCCACGCACGCGCCCCAGACGCCCGCGGCGCAGATCTGCGTCCCGGCCGTGCACTCGCCCACGCTCGTCCCGCACGACCGCGACAGCCCGTCGTCGATGACGGTGTCGCAGTCGTCGTCCACGTTGTTGCACACCTCGGTCGTGGGCGAGGGGCAGGGGCAGACGCCTCCCTCGTCGATCAGCGTGTCGCAGTCGTTGTCCACGCCGTCGCAGATCTCGAGGAGCGGCCCGCAGGTGCCGCAGGCGTTGGTGACGCCCTCGTCGGTCGTTCCGTTGCAGTTGTCGTCCAGCCCGTCGCACACCGTCTCGCCCGGGTCGGTGCAGCGCTCGTTGATCGCCGTCGCCCCCAGCCCGAGCACGTCGTGCAGGTCGCAGTACTTCGTCCACCCCTCGTCGATGAGCGTGTCGCAGTCGTCGTCCACGCCGTTGCAGATCTCGATGAGCACGGAGTCGCGGATGATGGAGAAGAGGATCGTCGCGAGCTCGGCCTCGCTGTCGGCGCGAAACGCCGTGGGCGTGGAGCCGTTGAGCAGCCCGTCGTCGCCGTAGTCGGCCATCTGGTTCAGGGTGGCGGAGCCGAAGGCCAGCCCGATCACGTAGGAGGTCACGTTGTAGTCATCCCCGCCCCAGGTGATGTCGTAGAGGCTGTCCACGGCCGAGGTGGGGTTTCCGCCGCACGACTCGGCGCCGTCCGTCACGATGATGGTGGAGTAGGGCCGGCAGTCGCGCTTCGAGTCGCCCGGGATCACGGTCCCGGCGTAATACGCCCGTATCTGGCCGATCGTGTAGCCGAGAGGGGTCGCGCCGTCGGAGCGCAGCTCGAAACCATCGGGTGTCGTGGAGTTGATGAACTCATGGTGGTCCATCCAGTCGAGGATGGCGTTCGAGTTGTCCTCGGCAAAGGGCACGACGATGGTCTGGGCGAACGTCCCGGAGCACAGGCCGTCGTAACGGATGCGGTCGTTGATTCCCGTTCCCGGGTTCTGGTTGTTCTCGTACCAGTCCGCACCGTTGTAGGGCGAGGTGGCAAAGAAGGTCTGGGGGAACTTGGTCAGGCCGAAGAGCACGTCGCCCGAGGCGGAGACCATGAGCGAGAGCGCGTTCTTGGCGAGATACAAGCGGCTGTCGTTGGGAAGCCCGTCGCCGTCCGTGTCGAGGCCCTCGCAGCACTGGGTCGTGCCGCCCGTCCAGTAGTCGCTCGACCCGTCCCCCCATGTGTACGTCCCGCTCACGTCCCACGCCATGGAGCCCGACGTGTCCACGACGAGCATCATGTACGGCTTGATCTGGGTGCCCTGGGCCTGCGCCGAAAGAGGCGCCGCCAGGAACCCCGCGACCATGATGCCAGCAACGATCAGGAACGATGCACGCTTCATCATCTCTGCACTCCTTGCCTCGAGATCGAAAACGAACGGCCTTCAAAAAAGACGCGGCCGGGTAGGGACGGGGACCGGATCTCCCGTTCCTCTGCCTCGCCTCCTAAGGTAGACTATACATATTTATTGGAAAAATGCACCTGGACCACTGCACGCAACCGAGAATAACTCAGTCATTACAGGCACATCGAGAAAGGCGTCCTGGCGGCTACTCCGGGTACTCCGGCTCGGGGGCCTTGTTGGCGGCAGGTGCGGCAGGCTCGGGCGACTTCTCGGGTGCGGCGGCCGCGGAGTCGACGACGTGGAACTCGACGCGACGGTTCTCCTTCTTGCCCTTCTTCGTGGAGTTGTCCGCGATGGGCTCGTCCGGACCGTAACCCCTGGCCGTGAGCCTCTTCGCATCCACGCCGTTCTCGACAAGGTACGCCACCACGGACTCGGCGCGCTCCTGGCTGAGCTTCATGTTGTGATCGTGCGCGCCCGTGTCGTCCGTGTGCCCCTGGACCTCGATGTTGATGTGCGGCGCGGCGGTCAGGATGGCAGCCACCACGTCGAGAATCTCGAGGGACTTGCCGGCCTTGATCTCCGCCGAGTTCTTCTTGAACTTGATCTGCTGCGTGATCTTGATCTGGTCCTTCTCGATGATGACCAGGGCCTTGCCCTTGTCCGGACACCCGTCGTCGTCCTTGAACCCGTTGAACACCTCGGCCTTGTCCGGGCACTTGTCCTGCGCGTCGGCCACGCCGTCGCCGTCGTTGTCCGGGTCGGGACAGCCGTCCTCGTCCTCGAACCCGTCCTTGTCCTCCGCCTCGTCCGGGCACTCGTCCTCGGCATCGGCGAGCCCGTCGCCGTCGTTGTCGGTCTCGGGACAGCCGTCGTCGTCCTCGAACCCGTCCTGGTCCTCCACCTCCTCGGGGCACTTGTCGGCGCCGTCCTCCACGCCGTCGCCGTCGTTGTCCGGGTCGGGGCGCAGCCGTCCTCGTCGTCATCGATCCCGTCGCCGTCGTTGTCGCCATCCGGGCAGCCGTCCTCGTCCTCGAATCCGTCCTCGTCCTCCGCCTCGTCCGGGCACTCGTCCTCGGAGTCCTCGAGCCCGTCGTCGTCGTTGTCCGGGTCCGGACAGCCGTCCATGTCGTCGAATCCGTCCTTGTCCTCGGGATCGGACGGGCACAGGTCGTCACGGTCAACCACGCCGTCCTCGTCCGCGTCACGGTTGACCGGCGCGTAGCGCAGGGAACCGAGGATCCGGAACTCGGGCACGGTGGGTGCCTGGCCGAAGCCCATGCCGGCCCCGACGATGAGGTGCAGGTCCTTGCCCTTGCCGAAAGCCCAGCCGACGCCTGCACGTGCCTCCATGGGCAGGCGGAAGGATGTGTCCGTGTCGCCGTTCAGGCCGTAGGCGCCCTCGAACTCCGCCATGAGGTGCAGCCTCTTGCCCACGAGCATGAGGCCGAGGCCGGCACCGTAGAGAAGCTGATGCCCGAGATCGAAGTCGGCGACCTTGCTCATCTGCCTGATGCGCACGCCCGCGTTGAGCGCGAACCTGAAGACCTTGATCCGGTAATCGAAGACGAGAACAGGATCCACGGTCACGTTCTTGTCGCCCGCGAAGTTCTCGTCATTGCCCGTCGGCACGCTCATCGTGATGGCGAGGGCGAGTCCGGGCCCGTCCTTCTCCGTGCCTCCCTTGCCTCCGCCCAGCTTGCCACCGCCGAGCAGCCTGCCCTTGAGGTGCAGCCTCAGGTCGCGGATCGCGGTCGTGGAGAGATTGGTCGCGTCGGTGGACACCATGGCCAGACCGTCGCCGTCCTGGGCGATCACGACGGGCAGGGCCACGCCGATCTGCAGGACGTTGAACAGCCCGAGGGCCCAGAGGAAGTCGAGGGTCGCCTGGTAGTCGACGGCCTTCGAGAAGGTCCCGTCCTCCGCCTCGAACACGAGGGGCTCGCTCTGGAAGTTGAAGTCCAGGTTGAAGCCGATCTGCACGTGCGGTGACACGTCGCTCCCGATCACGCCGAGGTAGTTTCCGGGGCCGGGGGAAGGCCGGTAGTTCTGGACGTCGATCGAGGTGTCCGTGCCCTGGGCCAGGACCTCACCGCCCTCCAGGAACAGGACCGTGGCCACCGCGAGTCCAACACACCGTCTCAGCATCGCGTTCTCCTCTGGGATGGACGAAAACCGATCTTCATCTGTACCGGAAGAGGCTCCAGAAGTCTACCGAAGCAGCGTGCGTCCGACGACGGGATTACCTGAGCGCGCGGATCTGCCGCGCGAGGTCCCGGGCCTTGAGAATGACCTCGTCCGCGTTCTCCCTGTCGTCGGCCTGCCTCTCGAGCCAGTTGATGATCGACCGGCTTCCCACTCCGGCGAGGGAGTCGATGAGCAGGCTGCGGACCAGCCCGAACTTGACGATCTGGAAGCGCGTCGACTCGTGATGTTCGAAAGCGAAGGCCTGGCACTTGTCCATGTACCTGGACGCATCGAAGACCTTCATCAGGACCTCGGCCGTCTCCACGGGCCCGGCATAGCGGAGCCCCTGAATGGCCGCGCAGCGCAGCATCTCGGATTCCCCGTCCAGCGCCTCGAGCATGGGCTCGAAGCCTCGCCTCTGCGGCACCTTCATGGACCTGGGGGTCAGCTCCGGCGACACCTGCTCGTAGTAGGCCCTCTCGAACCGCCCCTTCTCGATCTCGGTGATCGCCCACATGGCCGTAGCGCGGATCACCTCCGTCTGCTCCTGATCGCCGGACAGGGTGACGAGGTGGTCCTCGGCCGGCGCGTGCGCGGCCAGGCCCAGCGCCACGATGCACTCCAGGGGCGGCCCCTCCCCCCTGCGCAAGGCCTTCAGGGCCAGCTCCGCGCCGCGGCGGTCCCCGAGGCGGGCCAGCGAGATCACGGCCCTGCGCCTCTGGTCCTCATCGCCCTTGAGGAACATCCACCTGAGCGGCACGACCGCGTCGTCGTCGCCGCGCGTGGCCGCGGCCCAGGCGGCCTCGTTCGCATGCTCGCCACGCTTGGCGATGATGGCGGCCAGGTACCGGCCGAGGGACTTCTCCGTCAGCCCCACGGACTCCTCGACGCCCATGCCCTGCACCGCGGGGTCCTTGCTCCTGAGCAGCGTCGCCACGGTGGCGTAGCGCGTCAGCCCGCCCTGGCCCGAGAGCACGTATCCTCCGCTCGAGGCATTCATGACGAGTACGTTGATGAGGAGAGGCAGGCCCATGAACACGAGCCACAGGGTCCAGGTCTCGCGAATCTGGCGCTTGATCTTCATCCTCATCTTCGCGCGAAGGGTTCGAGAGCGATCCCGCTTGTCGTAGTCCGGTGTGTCGAGATCGAGATCTTCCTCCGGCTCCGTCATCGCCTTGTAGAAGTGCCAGACCTCCCGCATGAGCATGCCCTCGACCGCGGAGGCGAGCGCCAGCGGGACGCATACGCCGAGGAGATGGAGGGAGTTCGTGATCAGATTGTCGGACCAGTTGATGACGAAGTCCACGAGCCATCGCACGTAGATGATGTAAGCGCCCGTGAGCAAGGGCGCGGCCACGGCCCCCAGGACGAGGAGTGTCTTGCGGTTCTTCATCGCACCGGATCCTACACGTCGTTGGACAGCGCGCCAAGGAGGATCGTTCCTCGGCCGGGCCACCTACCGGGTTGACGGCCCGCTCACCTCATGTGCTACCTTCCAGTCATGGCGAGGAAAAAGAAGGACAAGACCCAGAGCAAGGGGCCTCTCGTGGTGATCGGCGTCATCGCCGCGGGCACCCTGCTCCTCTTCTTCGCAACGCAGGAGCGCAAAGGGACGCAGACCTCGAGACCCGGCGAGGAGGGACCTCCGCCCGAGGCTGGCGGGGGGAACATGCTCGAGAACCCGGGATTCGAGAACGGCGAGGCCCACTGGGAGTGGCTCTCCTGGTCCAAGGGCTGGGCGCCGTTCGAGATCAGCACGGGACGCAGGCACTCTGGCGAGAAGGCCGTCCACCTCCCCGTGCGCTCGGAGGGTGAGACGCGCCGGACCATCGTCTGGGGCGTGATGCAGAAGGTGCCCGTCGGACCCGCGTTCCCGGAGTGCCTCGAGGGATGGTACATGGTCGAGGACTGGGTGCGCGGCACCGAGAAGCAGTACCTGCAGGCCGTGATCATCTCTGACCTCAAGACCGAGCGCGGGTCCGACAAGCAGATCCGCATGATGCTCACCGGAATGGACGAGCCCTCGTACAACCTCACCAATGCGCGCTACTTCTTCTGCGACGAGGAAAGGCCCCTCACCCCGCCGCTCGAGTCATGGGTCCGTTTCACCTGCCAGCCCAAGAAGTGGTTCAAGGAGGCGTGGAACGTCCTGCCCGGGGCCGGGACGAACCTGCGCGTCTTCTTCGAGGCCCGGTTCGACGACCGCACGCCGGGAGGCAAGGAGGTCGTGGCCGAGACCTACTTCGACGACGTCTACCTCGGCCCCGCCACCCACGGCCACTGCCAGTAGAGAAGAAACCCGGATCCAACTAAACAAGTCCTCCTCGGTTCGCAACTGCCAGGGTGTGACGTGCCGAGTGCAACGGATCGATGAGTACGTGATCAGAGGATGTAGACCACGCCGCGGTCGCCATCGACGAGCAGGGCGTCGCCCGTGCGGATCTTCGAGGTGGCGAGCCGCGTGTTCATGACCATGGGCACGCCGTACTCGCGGGCCACCACCGCCGCGTGCGAGAGGATGCCGCCGATGTCGGTCACGATGGCCGAGGCCACGAGGAAGAGCGGCGTCCAGCCCACGTCGGCGTGGGGGATGACGAGCACCTGGCCCGGCTTGAACGAGGAGGCGGAGCCGGGATCACGCAGCACGTGCGCCATTCCCTCCCCACGTCCCGGACTGGCTGCCACGCCGAGCAGCGTGCGTCCCTCCTGCCGCGTGGGAGGCCTCCACTGGGGCGGGTAGCCCATGAACAGGTTCGGGGGATCGGGAGCCAGGACGTCGCGGCGGTGCTGCTCGCAGCGCTCGTGGATGAGCGTCTCGGGCCGGCGCAGCCGGCCCGTGAGGTAGGCCTTTATCTCGCCCTGGGTGAGGAAGAAGGCGGCCTCCTCGTCGCCCGTGAGGCGCTGGCCCGCCTCGAGTGCGGCCTTGCGGAACATGCCGAGCACCTCGGTGACGCGGGCCCGCATGCGCTCGCGCAGACGCGTGTACTTGCGCGCCATCTCGAGCAGGTGGCGCGCCAGGCTCCTCTCGATGAGGTTCAGCCGGCTCTCCACCTCCCTGGCGGCGCGCAGACGCGTGTTCTTCTGCCTCTCCATCAGACCGGCCACCGAATCGCCGCGGCTGGCCAGGTAGCTCTTGAGGGTCTCGAAGAGGAACGTGGGATCCTCTCTCCAGCGCGGACTGGCCAGCTCGGCCTCCTTGATGCCGCGGTGTCCGTAAGCCGCCAGGAACCCCGAGAGGGCCCTGTGCACCTTCGAGTCGGGGGGAAACGACCGGAGGGTGAGGTCGAGGGAGTTCGAGGTCATGAGGGTCTCGAGGTCCCGCGGACAGGCGCGGAAGGTCTCGGCGATGTGCCACAGGCTCAGGCCGGGAGCGGCGGACTCGATCTCGCTGAAGCCCGTCATCGTCTCGCGCTCGAGCCGGCGGGCGTCGTCGCCGAACCAGCGGTGGAACACCTGACGCAGGAGAAGATGGCTCGCAAGAGAGAAGGTCATGCACGAAAGCATCACCTTGCCCGTGCGATCGAGCAGGCCGGAGAGCCAGTCGAATCGCCCCGCCAGATCCTCGTCGGTGAAGTCGGCCTCGAAGAACGCGGAAAAACCGCGCCTGTCGTCCTCGAACTTCTTCTCGTACTCGCGCACGTCGCGATCGATGACCACGAACGTGGACATCACCTGCCGGACGGTGAACGGCAGGTTCCTGAGGAAGACGAAGCTGCCCAGCCGTCGTGAAGGAAAGAGGTTCTCCGGGATCCCGGTCACGCCTCCGAGCTCGAGCGCCTCGCGCGGGTCCATCACGGGGATCTGCGAGGCGATCTCGAGCATGGCCGACAGGTTGAGGTAGAAGCGCCCGTTGAAGCTCGAGACGAGCTTGACGCCCGGAGGAACGCGGCAGCCGATGACCTTGAAGACGTGCGCGAAACCCTTCTCCTGGAACGCGAGTGCCACGCTCCAGGTCAGCGGCGTGGCCGGGCCCGGGAGGGCCTCACCCACGTTCGCATTCGTCCATATCGTGCGCTCCGGCCCCGGTCTCCTGCCCGTGCGCCTGTCGAGGATGGACCGCATCTGCTCGATGAAGGGTGGCCTGCGCGTGAGCCTCTGGACCTGGCTCGTGACGGGCCTGGCCTGAAGGATGAAGACCTCGCTGCCGCGCACGGCCCATTCGATGTCCGCATGCGTCCCCTGGTGCTCCTCGATCCGCACCGCGAGCGAGGCGATCATCTTGAGCACCTCCTCGTCGACGGAGGGCTTGTCGCGCAGGTCCTCCGGCACCGCCTCGTCGACGAGTCCGCCTCCGGACCGGTCGGGCCGGAGCCTCCGGTCCTTGTGCGCCACCTGGATGTCGCGCACGTGCATTCCTCCCTTGTCGATCACGAACACGTCGGGAGTCAGCTGGCCGCTGATGGCCGGCTCGCCGAGGCCGAGGACCGCGTTGATCAGGATCTCTCGCTCGTTCCCAGTCGTGGGGTTGCACGTGAAGGCGATCCCTGCCGCGTCGGCATCCACCAGCTCCTGCACGACCACACCCATCCTGACACCCGAGGGCTCGATCCCGGCAGCGGCGAGGTAGGACAGGGCTCGCTCGTGCCAGAGCGAGGCCCAGCACCTGCGAACCGCATCGAGCAGACCCTGCCTGCCCTTGACGTTGAGGAACGTCTCCTGCATGCCGGCCGATGAGAGCCCCTCCTGATCCTCGGTGGACGCAGAGGATCGCACGGCCACGGGTGCGCCGGACGCGAACTGGCGTGCGTGTGCGGACGTGACGGCCTTCTCGATGTCACGGGGCAGCGGCGCCGAGACGATCCGCCTGCGTACCAGCGCAAGCCGCGGTCCGTAGTCCCACCGGCCCGCGCCTGCCAGTGCCGCCAGGTCCTCGAGCCTCTCGCCCGGACCCAGGGTCGTCCGGACGAACTTCTCGAAAGCCGCGGACGAGATACAGAAACCCGCGGGGACAGGCATCCCCATGGCCGCGAGATCGGCCAGTCCCGAGGCCTTGCCTCCGACTTCTGGACGGGCGGCGTGGGGCAGCCCGTCCAAGGTGAAGATGAACTCCGTCACGGCTGAGCGATCTACAAAACACGAGTCCGGGCCACATTTCAAGGCCTGTTGAGGAAGATATCAGGAGGCCAGGGACAGCTCGCAGACCGTGTTCGCGAGTCTCTTGCGCAGCTTCTTGCGGGCACGCTCCTCGAGCTGCCGGGCTCGCTCGCGGCTCACGCCCAGCTCACGACCGATCTCGGCCAGGGTGGAGGACGAACCGTCGAGCGACCTGCGTCTGAGGACGTACCTCTCCCGCTCGTCGAGGATCTCCATCGCCTTTGCCAGCTCGCGCTTCACGCAGGCGCTCATCTGCTTCGCGGCGGCCTCGGCCTCGGGGCCGGAGCCCTGATCCTCGAGCAGCTCCTTCATCGTGGTCTCGCGATCGCGGAACGCGGGCTGGTCGAGCGACACATCGCTCGCGTCGAGCAAGGCGAGCATGCCGGAGACCGCATCCTGCTTGAGGCCCAGGCTCTTCGCCAGCACGCGCAGCCCAGCCCCGTCCTCCCCGAAACGGGAGTAGAGCTTGGCGCGCTCCCTGCGCAGCTTGAAGAAGATCTTGGAGTTGAAAGGTCCGGTCCCCTGCTTGCCCGAGTGCCAGGACCGGATGATGAGGTCGAGGATGCAGGCGCGGATCCAGAACGAGGCGTACGTCACGAACCGGGTGCCGCGCTCGTGGTCGAACTTGCCGAGCGCCGTCACCAGGCCGAGGCTGCCTTCGGAGATCAGGTCGTCCATGCTCAGGGCATAGTTGCGGTACCCGAGTGCGATCGCCACCACGAAGCGCAACTGGGCCTCCACGATGCACTGTGCCGCCTTGAGATCACCCTGTTCACGGTACCGCTTCATGAGCTCCACCTCGCGCTCGCGGCTCATCCTCGGCGTGTCAAGGATGCGATCGATGTACGCCTGCAGGTCCTGGGAGATGAAGCCTTGCTTGCCGGCTTCCCGCTTGGATGCTCTCATCTTCGGCTCCCCTTCATGACCGACCATCGCCGGCCTTTACGGCCATAACAACCATTTACAGCCATCCGCGCATAAAAGTCAAGCCAAAAGTGAATCCTGGTCGGAAAATGTGGAAGTGCTTGAAATCTCAGGATTGGAACACTAAGATGCCCCCATTCATGGCTCCAGACGATTCGGACAGACCGCTGGCCCCCGGTACGGTTCTCGAGGAAAAGTACCGAATCATAAGGCCAATCGGCGAGGGCGGGATGGGCATGGTCTATCATGCCAAGCACCTGCTCATGAAGAAGGACGTGGCGCTCAAGCGCCTCCACCCCACACTCTCGGCCGTGGGGCAGATCGTCCAGAGGTTCGAGCGCGAGGCACAGGCCGCCGCGCGCATCGAGCATCCCAACGTCTGCCAGGTCACCGATTGCGGCAGGGACAAGCTGGGCAGTTTCTACATCGTCATGGAACTGCTCAAGGGACTGTCGCTGCAGGAGGTGCTGGACGCGCACGGCGCGCTGCCGTTCGAGCGGATCATCCACCTGGCCGTGCAGATATGTTCGGCGCTCGAGCAGGCGCACGGATTCGGAATCGTCCACCGGGATCTCAAGCCGGACAACATCATGCTGATCGAGCGCGAGGGCGATGAGGACTTCGTCAAGATCATGGACTTCGGGATCGCCAAGATGGTCACGGACGACACGCCGGGCATGAATCTCACCCAGGCGGGCATGGTGTTCGGCACGCCGCACTACCTGTCCCCGGAGCAGGCGAGCGGCGATCCCATCGATCACAGGAGCGACCTCTACTCTCTGGGCGTCATCCTGTTCGAGATGGCCACGGGCAAGAGGCCCTTCGATGCCCCGAGCGCGGCCGCCCTGATCCGCAAGCACGTCACCGAGGAGCCTCCCCTGCTGACCGAGGCGACACCCGGCAGGACATTTTCCGCCGGCTTCCAGAAGGTGGTCTCCCGCCTCATGGCTAAGAACCCGGCGGACCGTTACCCGAGCGCAAAGGTGGTCGGCGATCACCTCTCCGGGCTCGGGGAGTTTCCGGGGGAGATTCCCGACATCCCCTCGATGACCTCGCTGGCGGAGACCGCCCCGGCGCCCGTGCACATCGGACCGCCGCCGCTGCACCCTCCGTTCCATCCCGACGACGAGCCCAGCGTGGAGGTCCGCCTCGACAGCACGTCCGTCTCGGACATCGAGGCATCGGCCGAGCAGCGGCTCAAGCAGGCCTGGAGCGGCGGCGGGGGAGCACGCTGGGCCATCCTCGGAGGATCCCTGCTCCTGGCGGCCGCGGTGGTCGCTGCCGTGGTCGTCATCGTCCTGAGGCCCTGGGAGGGAGCGGTGGAGGAGGAGAAGGACCAGAGCGCCGAGGAGGCGCTCCTGCTCCTCGAGCAGGAGCGGTCCGTGTTCAACGAGAGCCCGGAGATCAAGGCGGCCCTCACCCTGAGCATCGAGGGCGAGGTCGGAAAGGCCATCGAGCTGCTCGAGGAGCTCGATGAGCTCGAGGAAGACGCGGAGCTCGGCGGCTCGCCCCACCTTCACTACCACCTGGCCGTGCTCTACTCGAACGCCGAGATGCTGGAGGAGGCGACCGCGTCGGTGGGCAGGTGCATGGAGATGGAGCCCGCGTACACAACGGAGCCCATCCTCCTGGGCATCCTGGTGCAGGCCCTGCACCAGCGCGAGACGGCGAAGTACGCCTCGCGCGTGATGATCATGCACCCGAGCGAGGAGCTCGCGCACCGCATCGAGGTGATCGCCCGGGAGCAGGAGGACGAGAAGCTGCGCGGCAAGGCCCTCGACATCCTGCGCTCGGGCGACATGATGCGCCACCTCGAGAAGTGGAGCCGGCTCGCCGCGGAGCTCGCGGATCCCGATCGCTCGGTGGCGTGCGAGAAGCGGCGCAAGCTGCTGCTCGAGATCGCCGAGACGGGCGAACCTCGCACGCTGCCCACGCTGGCCCTCTTCAAGAGCACCACGGGATGCGACGGCAAGGACTGCTGGGAATGCATCCGGCCGGAGTGGCAGAAGGCCGTGGACGCCGTCCAGGGATCCGCCTCGCCGTGATCTACCTCGACAACGCAGCGACGACGCCCCTCCATCCGGAGGTCGCGCGGGCCATGGCCCCCTGGCTCTCGGAGGGCTTCGCCAACGCCTCCTCGCTCCATGGCCCGGGCGTCGAGGCGGCCGCCATGGTCGATGCGGCCGCCCTGCCCGTGGCCGCCCTCGCGGGGCCGGGCCCGTGGGAGGTGGTCTTCACCTCCGGAGGCACCGAGGCCAACGCCCTGGGCATCCTGGGCTCGTTCCGCCGCGGACGCGCGCGACGCGTGGTCACCACGGCCATCGAGCACCCCTCGATCCTGGGGAACGTGGCGCGGCTCGGCGAGATGGGCGCCGAGACGATCCGCGTCGCACCCACTCCAGCGGGTTCCGTCGATGCCGCCGCCGTCATCGACGCGGTGGACGCGAGCACGGTCCTGGTCAGCCTCATGCACGGCAACAACGAGATCGGCACGCTCCTGCCCGTCGAGGAAGCGTGCAGGGAGATCAAGGCGCGGCATCCCTCCACGCTCGTCCACGTGGACGCCGTCCAGACGGCGGGCAGGCTCCCTCTCGCAACGACCCTCTCGAGCGTGGACATGGTCACGCTGAGCGCCCACAAGATGCATGGCCCAAAGGGGGCGGGCGCGCTGCTCGTGCGCAGGGGCTCGAGGCGTCCGACGCCGCTCTACCGCGGAGGAGACCAGCAGGCAGGCATCAGGCCAGGCACCGAGAACGTCCCCGCCATCGCGGGATTCGGTGCAGCCGCGCGTCTCGCCGCGCAGACCATCTCATCGCTCGCCCCTCTCATGCAAGCCCTCGAGGCCGCGTTCATGGAGGCCCTTGGTGAGAGGCCCGCCTGCACGCCGGCCTTCCGCGAGGGGCCGCGCGTGCCCGGCCACATCGCCCTTCGACTCATCGGGGTCCCGGCCGAGCCCGTGATCCACGCCATGGAGGCCCGCTCGGTCATCATCTCCTCCGGTTCTGCCTGTCACTCGCGATCGTCCGCACGGTCCCACGTGCTCGAGGCCCTGGGCCTTCCCGCAGACGAGGACGTGATCCGCATCGCGGCCTCGCACGAGACCACCGTCGAGGACATGCGCAAGGCCGGGGAGGCCCTGCGCGCCGTCATCTCCGATCTCGCTCGCTAAATGAGTCCTCCTCGGTTCACTACACTCACCACATCACAGTCCATGGCTCAGAACGTCCCCGGTGACTGAGTCCCCCGCGCTCCTCATGCCCATGCAGTAGGGTGCCGCGGACCCATGAGAACGCATTTAGAACCCTGATGTCGGTCAGGGATGGTCGCAGATGAACCGGTCGGTGCACTCGGGAGGCATGGGCGTCGTCTCGGGGCACCATGTGTCCGAGAGGCACGGGATCTCGCACACCGGGCCGTCACCCGGATCGATGCAGATGTGCCCCGCGGGGCACTGGTCGTCGCACGCGCAGGGCAGCCCCGTGGGCTCCGTGCGCGCATCCTCGCAGAAGCTCGCGAGGCTGGTGTGCGTGCACGTGAATCCGGCAGGGCAGTCCACGTCGTCCTCGCACAGATCCCCTTCCCGCGAGCAGACGTAGGGCGCACCGTCCAGGATCGGAGGCAGGCAGGTCTCACCCGGATTGCAGTCCATGAAGTCCGAGCAGATCCGCACGCAGTTCCACATGGGGCCGGCGAGGCCGAAGTAGCCGATGCACGAGAGCCCCGCGGCGCAGCTGCAGTCGGTCATGCACTCCGCCCACTCGCCGCCGTCACCGGCCGGGGTGTCCGGGTAACACATGCAGTCCGGAACCCCGGAGCACGGGTCCCGGTCGTACGTGAGCCGCAGGCCGCCGCCCGGCGAGTGATCGTCGACCACGACCACGTGCAGGTTGCCCTGATCCCGCCCGGGGATCGAGACGATGCGCTCGACGATGGGCGCCACCGGCGTGCAGTCAATGCCCACGGGCACCCAGGCGAACGCCGCGAGGCCCACCTGGTCGGTGGCACCGCCGGAAATCGTCGTCACGTCGATCCCGGCGAGCACCTCGCAGCCCGATCGGAGCTCCACCTCGACCACATACCTCTGCGTGACGCCCACACGCGCGATGCCGTCGACGAGGGTGACGGAGTGGATGGTCCTCTCCTGCAGCGTCCAGTGCACCTCCGGGTCGCACCCCGCATCCGACTCCACGCCGGGATCCTCGGGATGATCGAGCAGCAAGAGATCGTCGGTCGATGGATCCGACGCATCCGCGGACGCGTCGCCCTCGAGCCCGCGGCTGCTGCCGCAACCCGGGAGCAGAAGTCCCGCCAGCACGAGCAATCGTGGCACCGTCATGCCGCTACCCTACCCGACTTCCGCGGTCTTGCAAGAAGACCCGCGCGCATCGAGCCCGGCCGCGATCACGGACCGGTGACGACACCCGGGGTGGGAGGCCCCTCCTTCCAGTTGGCCTCGTCCCCGTCGGGCGCATCCACCGAGACGCGGTGCGCGCTCACACCCTGTCCCGTGGTGCCGAGCACGTTGGGATAGAAGCTCGAGATCGATCCGTCCGGGGAGAGGAGGTACACAGACTCGCCGCCGGAGTTGCGCAGGCCGGAGCGGCCCAGTGACCCGTCGAGCCGCACGAGCGGGCAGCCTTCCGCGGGAGACGGATCCGGACCGTCGGTGACGAATCCCTCGGCCACGAGAAGGACGACGCCGCCGGCCGGGATCGCGGTCCCCTCGGGGATCTCGTCCGGAGCGTCGGGATCATCGTCGTGCAGCAGGTATCCTCCGATGTCGATCGCGTCCGGGCCCGGATTCGCGACCTCCACGAACTCCTGGGCCGGCTCCGGACCGGCGGGGTTGAGCAGCACCTCGGTGATGACCGGGCCGCCCGGGCTTCCCGGCTCGATGATCACGGTCCAGGGTGCGCTGCCGCTGCCCACCCCGGCCGTGATGCCGTAGGTGCACTCGTACGCGGCCGCGGGAACGAGGCCGGAGACCACATCGTGATGGACGACGACCTCGGAGATCTCGTCGTGACGCGAGGCAGAAGCGGAGCCGTCGGTCGAGCGGCACCAGACGGTGCCCGCGCAGGGACCGGCCGACGCGAACCTGAAGGCCGCCAGGTCGCGGGATCTCGACACGCAGACAGGCCCCGGAAAACCGGCCTCGTGCGCACCGCACGTGACGGCCCCGTCGCCATCGTGGATCGCGTCGGCCTCCTCTCCGCCTGCCCTGTCCTCGAGATCGGGGAACGCCGGACCGCAGGCCGGCATGAGCGACAGGGCGAACATGAGCATGATGATGTGATGCATGGATACACCTCCGTCGAGCAGTCCACGTGTGCATCGTTCGAAAGACGGAAGAAGTTTCCTGGGGAGTTCAGTATTGCACGAGCGGGATGGGCTCGTCCGTGAGGCGGTCGGGGCCGCCACCCTCGTGCAGGTCGAGGTTGTGCCAGGTGCCTCCCTTCTTGGTGGGCTCGAAGCAGAAGGCTGCGTCCTGCGCGATCCAGTAGCAGGTGCCTCCCCGCTTGGCACCGGGAGGCTCCTCGTCAGTGTCCACGATGGGCCCGGAGGCCGGCCCCTCGGTCCCCCCGAGCGTGACGGAGAGCAGCCAGCCGGTGTGGGAGTCCAGGACGCCGGTGTCGATCACGCCCTTCTCCCAGTTAACGCGATCGAACTCCTCTCCCACCACATCCTCCTC
>JAFDER010000005.1 GCA_019310245.1 Deltaproteobacteria bacterium | reverse complement strand
CGACCCAGCGCAACTGGCAGGAGGTGATGGCGGACCTCTACGGTGACGACCTGAAGTACAGCGAGAAGGCCATCAGGCTGAACCGGGAGATCCTGCAGGTCAACCCGTTCAGGACGGACTCGTACCGCAGCCTGTGCCGGATCTACCGCAAGAAGGCGAAGTACGACGAGGCCTGGTGCCTTGCCGACACGCTCCACTCGCTGAACATGGCCGACGACGAGGAGATGGAGCTCTACGAGGCGTACGCGTCCGACGAGCCTGCCGCCGCCTTCGACCGTGTCAGCGAGGACATGTGGAACCGCTATCTCTTCCACCCGGCGCTGGACGACAAGATCACGGGGATCTTCCGCGTCATCGAGCCGGCCGTGCTCAAGGCAAAGGGCAAGAGCGCGGTGGCCGAGAACCTCAACGACGAGAACAAGGTCGATCCGGAAGGCACCCACGAGCTCCTGCCCCGCACCACGCACTATGCCGCCGGCGTGCTCGGTCTGGAGGTCCCGGACTTCTACCTCATGAACGAGGACAAGGGCCTGGGGCTCGTGTTCGTACCCACGTGGCCGCCGGCCATCGCCGTGGGAGGAGCTGCGCTCGAGGAAGAGGACGCACAGGAGCTGGCCTTCCTGGCGGCCCGTCACATGGCCTACTATCTTCCCGGCTTCCAGCTCCGCGTGTTCCTCCAGACGGGCACGGCCCTGAGCACGTGGATCCTGGCGTCGATCAGCGCCGTGATTCCCAGCTTCCCGGTGCCAGCAGAGTTCAAGGGCAAGGTGGTCGATGCCGTGGGCATCCTGAAGAAGGGTCTCGGTTCGAGCGACATCGAGCTCCTCACCAACCGCGTGCAGACCTTCCTGGAGTCAGCGACGGGCGGCATCGACCTCAAGCAGTGGGCCGCGGCCGTGGATCACACGGCGGACCGTGCCGGACTGCTCCTGTGCAGCGAGATGAAGGTGGCCTCGAAGGCGGTCAAGAGCCTCACGGTCGACTCCTGGGTCACCCCCGCCAAGGACCGACTCACGGAGATGAACCTCTTCTCCGTGAGCGAGGACTACTTCGTCCTGCGGCAGAAGCTTGGGATGGCGATAGAAACCGAGTGACGCCCTTGCAGCTGTGGTCGAAAGGGAGGGAGGTCGGACCCGGCGCTCCTAGTCGTCCCCTTCGGCCTGCTCCAGTGCCTTGAGCTCCTCGTCGAACTTGTTCACGCAGGTGCGAAGGTCGGTGAGGAACTCGGTGCTCAGCGCGATGCCCTTTCGAGTGGGCCTCCACTCACCTGAGTTGTCCATGTAGTAGATTCGGAGATCGATGTACGTGCGGCCCCGGTACTCCCGAACCGTTGCCCTGACCTCCTCGGTCGGCGTGCGCTTGAAGCTGTGGACAACCTTGTCCTCGGCCATGATTGCCTCCTGGGATCCCTCTTTTCGTGGTCGGATAGAGCCGAACTGGCTCGATCTCGCGATCAATACTTATCGTTTATTATCGACGTTTGATCAAGACGTGTTTTTACGGCGCCGGCGGGAGATGCCGTAACCCCCCAGGATCAAAGCGATCAGGAGCGCAAGTTCTCCGCCCTTTCCTCCAGCCCCGGCCAGCGTGCAGCCGCATCCGGAGACCATGATGAGGCTCGAGAGCACGCAGGCGTTGACGCCGTCGGCCACCTCCGTGCACGCGTGGCCCGCGGGGCACGAACAGTCCCGAGCGTCCTCGCCGCCGCAGGTGCGCGAGCAGACCATCGAGGGTCCCCTCTCGATGCACAGCCGGCCGGCACATTCGTCGTCCGCCTCGCACGGCCCGCCGACCGCCGTCCCGTCGGGGATGCAGACGGAGGTGGAACCGTCGCCCTGCGGCGTGCACGTGAAGTTGTGCGGGCAGCCGACGCCGGTTCCGGTGCAGTCGATGGTGCACAGGTTCATCCCGCCCACCAGCGTGCACTCGCCGTTCTGGCACTGGCTGTTCGAGAGGCACGGGTCGCCCAGCTTGCCTCGCGAGCAGGAGCAGACACCGCACAGGCCCCTCTCGAGCGGCTGGCATGCCGTGGGGCTCGGACAGGCGCCGCCGCCCAGTATGTAGTCGCACGAGATCGCGCAGTACGATCCGTCGATCATGGGCTGGCATCTCAGGCTGTCGCACTCGAGATCGGTCGCGCAGCGCGCGCCGATGGCCTTTGTTCCCGGGCCGTCGGGAGCGGGCTCGCACACGCCCGTCGCGCACGACGTGAACCGGCAGTACCAGCCGTCGGGGCAGGACGTGGGATCGTTCGGGTCGCAGACGTTCGTGCAGTGGCCGTCCACGCAGTGCTGGCCGGGCGGGCAGTCCCCGTCCGTGGTGCAGTCAGGCGAGCAGTCCATGGACGACGGGATGCACTGGTCGGGCAGGTCGTCGAAGCCGTAGCACGTGTTGCCCTCGCCGCAGTTTCCGCCCACGCTGTCGCAGGAGATGCCGCAGCGCGACGTGCCGTCGATGAAACCACCGAGGCACAGGTCGTCCGCGCCGCCGCACTCGTCGTGGCCCGTGCACTCGGAGCACCACGGCAGGTGAGGCGACGGGTCCGGGATGCACTCGCCGTCGCGGCAGACCTCTCCGACCGGGCAGTCGTCGTCCGTGACGCAGTCGGGGGTCGCTTCGACGCACCGGCCGCCGTCGCAGATCTCGCCGTCCGGACAGTCGTCGTCCGTCTCGCACTCGGGCGTGATCGAGGAGCAGTCGAAGTCCGACGGGACGCACTGGTTGACGGGCGCGCCGCCGATCTCGATGCAGTCGAAGCCGGCGGGGCAGTCCGCGGGCACGCTGCACTCGCCTCCGCAGTACATGCCTCCGTCGGGGAATCCTCCCAGGCACAGGTCGTCCGTTCCGCCGCACTGCTCGTGCTCCGTGCACGGATCGCACGGCTCGCCTGCCACCGCGTCGGGCACGCACACGCCGTCCTCGCAGTGGTGTCCAGCGGAGCAGTCGTCGTCCGTGACGCAGCCTCCGGTGCCCGAGGGGTAGAGGGCGCACACGCCGTTGATGTCGTCCGAGGCGAGGGTCCGGGCGCCCGTGCCGCCCGAGTACACGCCGCACATGGTCGGGTCCCCGGTGCACGACGAGCCGTAGAGGTCCCCCAGCCCGAGGAAGTGTCCCTGCTCGTGGGTCGCGATGGACTGCGTGTCGACGGCCGATCCGCCACCGCCCGTCAGGTTCCAGGTGAAGTTGACGCCGTTGTACGCGATGTCCGCCTCGCCGATGGTGCCTCCGCCCCAGAAGGAGACGGAGCACACGCCGATGGCGCCCGAGCCGTAGCGCCATCCAACCTCCACCCAGCCCTGGATGTTCTGCCCGTCGCCTCCGTTGGGGCGGCTGCCCGTCCTGCCGGTGTACGTCGTGGCCCAGGATGTGCACGTGGGCTCGGACCATGAGGCGAACGAGTCGAGCAGGACGGTCTCGCTGGCATCGGCCCCGAGGTCCAGGCTGCCGTCCTGGTGCATGCCCCAGGAGACCGGCACCGCCGACCACACCGTGTGCGGCGGAGACGAGTTGCCGTCCATCGAGATCCACGCCATGGCCGAGGCCGGGATGATCGCGATCGCGAGGGCGAGGAGGATGGCGTGCGTCGTGCGCCTCACTTGCCACCTTCCTTCTTCTTGCTCTTCCAGGCCTCGCGGATCCTCTTGGCGAGATCCTGCAGGTTCGCCTCGAGGGGTCCCGGACTCTTGACCGGTGCGATCACGCCGTCCCCGCCCGGTGAGGCGAGCGTGACGCCGAAGAGCTGCTGGAGGGCCGTCTTCACGCCGCTCTGGGGGTCCGTGACGATCTTGAAGTAGCCCTGGACCATGCCCACGGTGTAGAACGCGTCCTTCTCGCCGTTGGGATCGGGTTCGAGGAACAGCAGGACCTCGTCGCCCGGGGTGAATTTCGGCATGCCCGGGATGAAGATCGTCAACTCGCCCACCGTGCCTCCCTCGTGCTTCAGGATGACGGTCTCCGGACACTCGCCCGCCACGCATCCGCTGACCTCGAGTCCGGAGTACGTGAAGATGGGCTCCGTGGGATCCGGACGGACCGAGTAGTCCCATGCCACGTGCCCCTGCACCACCATCACGGCGTCCTGGGCCATCCTCTCCAGGCTCATCTTGAGCAAGATGGTCGAATCCGCCGGCGTGGTCGCCGTCAGCACCAGTGCGGTGACGATGGCCGGGATCGCGGTACGGACCGGAGCGCGAAGAAACGCGTGCTGTCTCACCACGGCCTCCTTCAGGCAGTGGCCCTGGTCGGCTTGATCCGGAAGATGCGGTCGATCTGCTGTGCGATGCGGGTCTCGGTGGTGGAACGCGCGAGGGCGAGTTCTTTGACGAGGAGTGTGCGTGCCGTGTTCAGGAGCCGCCGCTCCGCGAAGCTGAGCTCCTTGCCTCCCTTGAGTCGAAGTAGATCGCGCAGAACTTGGGCCACGTCGAACGGAGAGCCGGTTTTGAGCATCTGCGAGTATCGCTTGCAGCGCTTGCTCCAGGGCCGGTCGTTGACTGCCACCTCCTTGGATCGCAGGATGCGGAAGACCTTGCGCGCCTCGGTCTCGGAGATCACGTTCCTCAGGCCGAGTGTGTCCGTGCCCTGGGTTGGCACGAAGACGCGCATCCCGCTCTCCTGGATGGAGATGATGTAGAACTCCTGTTCCTGTCCAGAGATGTTGATCCGCTCGATGCTCACGATCTCGCCGACGCCGTGGGCTGGGCAGACAACGTTGTCTCCTAGGTTGAACATTCCCTCCATGGTGTAGACCCCTCGCATCCGTCGCCACCTCGAGTCTCAGCAGCGGTTCGCTCGATCATCCCCCTTGATGGACATCTATCCAGGGACCCCCCGGGGGCGAAAACTGCGTTTCATGTATTGTATGGGAACGGCCGCGAGAGTCAACCCGGGCGGCGTGCGATACGGGTCGGCCTCACGACGATTTGAAAGCGGATTCCGCACGTTATGGAGGATTGACCCGCACCGGTGGTGGGGCTAGGATCTCGTGCCGATGGTACTGCAGCCGCTCGTCGACGCGCTCAGGCGCTACCTGCATCTGGTGATCGGCCCGGAGGACGAGTGGAACCTCATCGTCGCGGAGAGGCCCTCGCTCGGCGAGGCGGTCCTGCCCTTCACGGTCATCGGGCTCGCGGTGTCGCTCGTCTTCAGCCTGGCCGGGGCGCTCCTGGTGGCGGGTGAGAACAGCGTGGCCCTCGCCGTCGCGAGCAGGCTCGTCGTCGACGGGGCAACGGTTGCCTCCTTCGCGGCGGCCTCGGGATTCATGGCCCGGAGGGTCGGGGCCGTGCGCCCGGCCATGGGCGAGGTGGCGGCACTGTACTCCTCGGCGGGCCTGTGGATGTCATCTGTCCTGGCCTTCGTCCCGGTTCCGGTGCTCGGTTTCCTCTGGTTCCTCATGGGAGCCGTGTACACGGGGTATCTTTATTACCACGCTCTCGACGCGGCGGTCGGCGTTCCCGCGCACGTGCGCATCAAGGCGTTCGCGGCATCGATGGCCGTGCTCGTTCTCGTCTCCTCGGTCCTGCGCGCCGTGGAGTTCGTCCTGGTCGGCTAACCCTCGGGGAGTTCGAGATCGAGGCAGCGCTCGACGGCACGGGCGAGACGGAACCCGCTCGTGCGTCCCGTGAACCCCTTGTACACGGTTCCCGCGCGATCGATGAGGACGATCGCCGGCAGGACGCCGACCCTGTACGCCGCGGCGGTCTGTCCGTCGACGGTCACATTCCTGTAGGGGATGGAGCTGGTCGAGAGGAACCGTCCGACGCCCGGGCGGTTCTCCGGCTCCAGGTTCATGCCCACGACGACGAGGCCCCGGTCTCCGTAGCGATTCGAGAGATCGATGACCACGGGGATCTCGGCCAGGCAGGCATCGCACCACGTGGCCCAGAAAACGAGGAGCACGGTGCTGCCACGCAGGCTCTCGAGGGAGAGGCGCTCAGAGGAGTCCGGGATGAGCGGCAGGGAGAAGGCCGGCGCCACCGATCCCTTCTTCAGCGTGCCTCCACCGAGGATCGCCGGCCCGATCCAGAGGATGTTGACGGCGACGAAGAAGGCGACAAACCACCAGAACGGCTTGACCTTCTTGAGTTTTTCCAGCATCGGCTCCACACATGAACCTTCTCGGACCGCTTGTCAACTTGCCGGCGCCGCCGTACTTGACTTGGTCGTCAAAGCGGCTGATAAACAGTCCAGGGCGAGGATGGCGGAACTGGTAGACGCGCTAGGTTGAGGGCCTAGTGGAGTTTTTCTCCATGGGGGTTCAAGTCCCCCTCCTCGCACCATGCTCACGAGAGGAGCCGCCATGGCCAATGCCGTGACTCTGTCGGATCGGGGAAGGCTCATGCCGGCCTCGCCGATCCGGAAGCTCGTTCCATATGCCGATGCGGCGAAGGCCCGTGGCGTCCACGTCTACCACCTCAACATCGGACAGCCGGACATCGAGACGCCTCCGGCGATGATAGAGGCGTACAGGACCCTTGACCGCAAGGTGATCGAGTACGGTCCCTCCGGGGGCCTCGTCACGTACGTGAAGGCGCTGGCCGGCTACTACGGACGCGTCGGTCTGGACGTCGATCCCTCCCAGATCCTCGTGACGACGGGGGGGAGCGAGGCGCTCGCCTTCGTCTTCCAGGCCGTTGCGGGTGTGGGAGACGAGATCATCGTTCCCGAGCCATTCTACGCCAACTACAACGGGTTCGCCGTGATGAGCGGCGTCACCATCGTTCCCGTCGCCACCCGTGCCGAGGACGGGTTCGCCCTGCCGGCGCGCGAGCGCTTCGAGGAGCGCATCACCGCTCGCACGAGAGCCATTCTGTTCTGCAACCCCGGCAATCCCACGGGGGCCGTCTACACGCGCGAGGAGATGTCGATGCTCGAGGGGCTGGCCGCCGATCACGGCCTGTTCCTGATCGCCGACGAGGTGTACCGCGAGTTCGTCTACGACGGCGTCGAGCACGTCAGCGTGCTCGATCTCCCGGCCGTCACGGACAGGGCCGTGCTCGTTGACTCCATCTCGAAGCAGTACTCCGCCTGCGGTGCGAGGGTCGGCTGCATCGTCAGCCGTAACGAGGAGCTCATGGCGACCGTGCTGAAGTTCGGACAGGCGCGGCTCTGTCCGCCCACGGTCGACCAGATCGCGGCAACGGCCGCCATGTCGGTTCCGGACTCCTACTTCGAGGGCGTTCGGGAGGAGTACGTCAAGCGCCGCGACCTGACATGCGACGCGCTAGCGTCCATGCCGGGCGTGATCTGCCAGAAGCCACGCGGAGCGTTCTACACGGTGGCGAAGCTGCCCGTCGAGGACGCCGAGCAGTTCGCCGTGTTCCTGCTCGACGGGTTCGAGCTGGACAGAGAGACGGTGATGGTGGCGCCGGCCGCCGGGTTCTACGCCACGGCGGGTGCCGGCCGCGACGAGGTCCGGATCGCCTACGTGCTCAACACGACGGATCTCGAGAAGGCGATGCGCGCCTTCGAGGCGGGCCTCGAGGCCTTCGGACGGGGCCGCTGAGGCGTGCTGGGCAAGACGCCGCTCATGCAGTAGTCTTTGTTCCGATGCCTCTGGCTCGTCTCACGCCCCTGCTGCTGCTCGTTGCGGCCTGCTCGGGGCACGACAGCGTCCCCGGAGACGCGGGCGAGCCTGACGACGGCGACGCGTGGCTCGATGCGGACGTCGATGGAGCGGTCCTGGACGGGGTGGAGGACGTCGCGGACGAGGACGCCGACCTGGAGGACGTCTCCACCGAGTGGACGTGGTACGAGGGAGAGGTCCCGGAGCTCCCGCCCTTCACGAAGCAGGAGCACATCGTCTCGTGCATGCGCACGCGGGCGTGCAACACCACGCACACCGGCCAGCTCGGCACGTGCACCGTCAGCTACGCCAGCGTCCACGGCAGGGAGGTCGGCCTCGTGCTCGGCTGGATCGCGCAGTGCGTCGGTGCGGCCGATCTGGACTGCGCCTCGATCCAGGACTGCCTGACGGCGGGCGAGGAGCCGTCGACGTGCGAGCCGCTCGTCACGCCCGACAGGTGCGATGGGACCCTCATCCGTCAGTGCTCGCGTTTCAGCGGCAAGGATCTCGTCGTGGACTGCGACAACCTCGGCATGGAGTGCTTCATCGATGCCGATGACACCGCGGTCTGCGGACTCGGCACGTGCGATGCGTCCACGTTCCGGCCCGACTGCCACGCAGACGTCCTCGTCGTGTGCGAGACCGGGGTCATCACGCTCGCTCAGTGCGACGCGGCGGGCCTTCACTGCGTGCAGGAAGAAGGTGAGCCGGGACGGTGCGCCGGCGGCGGGGCCTCGTGCACGGAGACGTCGGATCCCCGCAGGTGCTCGGGCGATCGCGTCGTCGGCTGCATCGGCGGCAGCGCGGCGGACATCGACTGCAACGCCGTTGTGGAGCGCTGGACGTGCGGCGATCGGGGGGGCGAGGCGGGCTGCGTGCCCTCGGGCGACGAGTGCGACGCCCAGCCCCTCCTCGGCACGGATCTCGACGAGTCGTGCGACGGCGAGGCCGTCACGTTCTGTCTCGACAACTACGTGACGACGCTCTCGTGCGCTGACTACGGGCTCGGCCCCTGCACGGATCTCGGGCTGGCCGCCCGCTGCACTCCCCCGTGAACCTCGCACCCTGATGCACGGGCGTAATGATGCTCGGGGGAGACAGCTTTCTCACCTGTCAGTCAACGACAGGTTCAGGAGTTCCACCGGCGGCCGAAGCGTCCCCCCGCCGTGGACGTTTCCAGCTGCTCACAGGTTGCCGAGTGGTGCGAACCGAGGAGGACTTACTTGCCGATGTCCTTGCCGATGTCCTCGTCGAGGAGCTCGCGCACGTCCTGGGCCGACTGGATGCGGCCGTCGGCCACCTCCCTGAGTGCCATGACGGCCGGCTTGTTCTTGCCGTCCACGAGTGGCGTCGCTCCGTTGAGGAGCTGGCGCGTGCGCTTCGCGGCGAGGATGACGAGGGCAAAGCGATTGTCCACCATCTCCAGGCAGTCCTCGATGGTCACTCGTGCCATGCCGACCTCCTTAGTGGGCGCCGCGGGGGCTCCTCACTGGTGCCGGAATATAGGCCGTGGTCGCCCCGGCTGTCAAGATGGGGCCCGTCCATCGGCCTCCCCACAAAAAAAAAGCCCCAGCGGGGGGGTGGACCGCGGGAGCTCTTTTCGGGAGGAGAGTAGGGGTAACGAACTGCGTCGTACCCACGAATGTTCCGGAAGATTAAGCAAGCATGATGCCACGCCGTGAATGGGCCGTCGCAGATCAGGTTATCATTCGTGAAATCGGGGTGTTGCGCATGGCGGGCCGGGACGATTCCGGACCTCGGCACGGGCGGGAGTGTGGCGCGGCGGACATAGGTGTGGCAAGATTGCCACAGTCAGATCATGATGCGCTCGTCGTCGAAGACGATGTCCACGCTCTCGAGGTACTGGGCCTCCTCGAGCGCCTTCGCGGTCTGGGTGAGTCGCTGCTCGCTCAGGTTGTCGAAGTACTCGCGGAGCTCGGGGATGGCCGTGACCAGGCTCGTGAAGTACTCCCTCGGAAGGAAGAGCATGGTCGAGTGACGCACGGACTTGACCGTTGCCGTGGTCGGCTGATCCTTGATGAGCGAGATCTCGCCGAAGACGTCCCCCGCCTTCAGGGTGGCCAGCAGGACCTCCTCGTCGCCGTCGAGCTTCGTGACGTCGACCTCGCCGTAGAGGATGATGAACAGGCCCTGGCCGCGGCTTCCCTGCTTGACGAGCAGCGTGCTGGGCACCACCTCGTGCACGGTGAACCTGCTCAGGAGCTCGTAGCGCTGCTTGCGATCGAACGGTGCGAAGAGCGGGTTCGTGGCGAGCAGGTTCGAGACGAGCCTCTCACGCGTGAACCTGTCGAGCGCCGCCTCGACCAGGATCGACTCCTCGCTGATCCGGGTCAGATCCGCCTTCGAGAACTCGAGCAGGTCCGAGTCCTCGATCGTCTCGACGCTGGCCGTCCTCGGGGAAGCCGTCAGCAGCGCCATCTCCCCGAGGATGGACCCCTCGCCGAGCTGGGCCAGCTCCACGCGTCGACCCATGGGATCGGACTTGAAGATGCGGACCTTGCCCCTGGCGAGCATGTAGAACGTCTCTGCGTTCTCCCCTTCCTTGAGGAACGCCACGCCCGGGTCGAGCCTGCGCAGGTCCACGGTTGCGAGCAGCTCGCAGAACAGGTCCGGCGGCAGGTCCGACAGGATGGGAAGCGGCGGGACCTTTTGCGGGAAGCTGGCCTGCTGGCCGATGGACAGGACGAGCTCTGCGGATTGACGTGCCAGAGCACCGGGCTCGATGGCGTAATCGGTGTCGACGTCGTCCCTGACCGGGACCTCCAGGTCGACGGGCGCGAGCCTGGACGTTCTGCCCACGTGCTCGGACTCCGCGTGGTAGAAGGCAGCGAGCTCCTTGAGCAACGCCTCGTGCACCCGATCCTGGGCCATGAGCCGCTTGGCCGCCACGATGGCCTGGACGGGCTGCCCCATCCGCATGTCGTAGCGGAACGTCTCATGCCAGACCTTTCGGGCCAGCTCCTCCTCCCCCATCGCCATGAGGGCATCCCCGATGTTCAGACGGGTCTCGTAGTCCTGAGGCACCGCCTCGAGGACGAGGCGGTAGATCTTCAGCGCCCTGACCCATTCCCGCTTCGCCTTGAATTCCCCGGCAAGGCCGAGGATGTCCTTCATTGTCCGTGTCATGTCCAGTCCATGTTTGTATTCTGTTCGGGAGTTCGGGTCAACATTCCATGTACAAGACGTGCGCGGGCGATACTCTCGATTCGACACGGCGAGAGTTGACAAAGTCATCCGAGTAAACAAGTATTGGTTCACTTTTCGAGGTATTTTGTAGGTCTAGCGTGGTTGACGTCACCTCCATTCGTGATCGCTTGCTCAAGGAAGTCCTGAGCGGTGACTATCCCGACGAGATGAGGTCCGTCCTGCTGTACCAGGCGGGACAGATCCTCGAGTTCCTGGGCGGTGAGAACGCCGAGGCCATGCGGCAGTACCTGCTGTCGCTGAAGCTCGAGGACGACTTCCAGCTTCCCGTGCTCGCGGCGGGCTCGATCCTGCTCGGCGCGTCGAGCCACCAGAGGCTTACCAGGCTCTACCATGTCGCGCTGGACAAGGCGGAAGGCAGGATGGCCAGCCTGCTGTCGCTGTTCCTCGCGGAGTCGCTCGAGGCCTCGCCTGTCGAGGGGCTCGATCGCCTGGGACTTCTCGAGAAGGTCCGCGAGAGCCATCCCGAGCGCGTGCTGGCCCTCGTCCTCGAGGAATGGGAGCACTTCACGCGGGACGATCCCGAGGCTCGACTCACGGTGCTCGAGCGGTGGAAGGACGCGACGGTCCAGCCTCTCGTCGGCTCGCAGGTCAGGCTCGAGCTGGCACGTCATTTCGTCGAGCAGGGCGAGGTGGACCGCGTCTGGCATCTGCTCGACGAGGTCCATGACGATCCTGCCGATGTCTTTCCCAGGTTCAGCGAGACCGTGAGGCTGGGGCTTGCCACGGGTGATCGAGCACGCACGATCCGGATGGTCCTGTCCGAGGCGCGCAGGCTCGTCGGCGTCGAGTCGGCATCCGAGGATGCTCTCTCGAGTCGCTTCATCCTCGCCTCCCCGGGCGATGCACCGCAGGCCGCGGCCCTTCTTGCCGCGCTGGCCTGGCAGCTGGGCGGCGGAGATCCCTCCATCACGAGGGAGAGCGACGTCGTCGAGAGGATGAACACGATTCTCGACGCCCTGGATCCCGGTGTCATCCTGCATTCCGGCCTGGACGGGATCGCCGTCGACCACTACATGGCGGCCGGTCGCATCGAGGATCTGGAGCGGTACCTCGAGGCGACCGCATCCACGGACGGTGAGGTCGACGCGGCGTGGAACCTCTGGAACAGGGCGCGCGCCGCTCTGGCAGGAGGGCGGTTCGATGATGTCAAAGGTCTCATCGGCCAGATTCGCGGCCTTGGATTCGACTCGCGCGTCCTCGATGCGCTCGAATCGCTCGGCGGCGAGGGCAGCGGGGACGACTCCGCGGATCCGACCGATCTGCTCAGCACGTTCATCAACCTCGAATCGCGCTGGTCGACGGGCGAGGACGTGGAGGCCGTTGCGCGCAGCCTGGCCGAGATCGAGACGCTGGAAGGCGGTCTCGCCGATCTCGCCTACGCGGCCGCGCGCACGAGCGGCAACAGCTTCCTGCGGCAGAAAGCCCTGAGCGCGTGGACCGCCCAGGGTGGACCGAGGGCGGATGCCGCCCTCGTGGACCTGATCAGGCTCCATGCGTTCGAGCGTCCGGGATCGGACGAACTCGCCGAGATCATGGGCGCACCCGGAGTGGACTTCGGTGCAGCCCAGATGTTCGCCGCACTCGCCGGTGCGACGAAGCTCCTCGTCTGGGGCCGCGGCGAGAGCGCGGAGCCGTGGGTGCGGGCGTTGCTCACGCACGTGCGCGGGACCGGAGCCGAGGTTCCAGGTCTCGATGGCGACGTGGCGTTCGTGTGCGGCTCAGAGCCGGGACGGGACGTCGTGCCCGCGCAGTCGCCCGGTCCGTTCGACGTCCACCGGATGCTCCGTCTGGCCTCGCGGCCCGAGACGGCGCAGGGGGCCGTCCGCTGGCTCGCGTCGGTGATCGAGGCCGGATCGCCCGGGCTCGAGCCGCACATCGCCGGTGCCGCCGCCTCGCTCGCCATGGGAGGGGAGCCCGGTGACGAGGCGTCCGCCAGGCTGGCCTCGGCCCTGCTCGACCCCGCCTTCGGACTGGACTCGGCCACGCGGTTGAATCTGTCGCTGCGCGCGGGCGAACCGGCGCGCATTCTCGAGGTCCTCGGCGAGCTCTCCGAGGAGCTCGAGCCCGGTGAGGCGCGGGCCTCCCTGCGCATCATGGTCGGGCTGAGGAAGCTGTTCGAGGAGGGGGACACCGCAGGTGCGATGCAGAGCGTCGAGGCCGCCGTGGCCGACGATCCCGAGGGGGCCGAGGCTCTCTTTGCGATGCTCTTCCTCGGGCCGATGGCGGACCGCTGGCAGGACGTCGCCCCCGCGCTCGACGTGCTTTTGTCCGGCGACGTCGGGGACTCTGCCTACGAGGTGGCTTGGCGCAGGGTGCGCATGCTCCTGTGCCTCGTCCTCGACGGAGATCCCGAGGCCGCTGCGGGTCTGGCGACGCAGATCCTCGGCGTGCGCGGAGGCGATCCCGTCAGCCTCCTCGTGCGCCTGGCTGCTGCACGGGCCAGCAGTGACCTCCAGGAGTACGTGAGCGATCTCGGGAGGCTCGCCCTCTGGTTCGGCGATCCCCGGATCAAGGGAATCATCGCGCACCACCAGATCCAGCTGGGACTCCTTGACGGCATGTCGAGGCCCGAGCAGGACGAGGACGACAGGCTCCCTGCTCCGGATCCCTCGAACCTCTCACCGGCCGTTGCCACGGCAGTGCTCAACGGCCCCATGGACCTCACGGAATCGGGAATCGCGGCAGCGCTCGAGGAGGCACGCGCTCTGACCGGCTCCGCGCACCGGGCGCGGACCTTCGCGGAGCTCGCGGAGCTCGCCGAGTCGGCCGGACAGAGCCAGGCCGCGCTCGGAGCCTTCGTCGAGGCGCTGGATACCGATCCCATGGATCCCGCTGCCATCGAGGGCGTGCTGCGGCTGGCTCCGGGCCTCGAGGACAGCGCGGCCCTGGCTCGGGCGATGGAGGCCCGCGCAGGCCTTGCCGCGGATCTGAAGCGCAAGGTGAGGATGCTCGTCAAGGCGGCCGAGCTCTACTCCAAGGATCAGGCGGCCGCAGAGAAGGCGGCCTCGTGCTACCAGCAGGCGGCCGAGCTCGATCCGGCGGATCCTCGCTCGTTCACTGGCCTGCTGCGCGCCATGGAGCTGCGCGGCGACATGCAGGGAGTCATCGACGTCATCGAGAGGCGGGTGGCATCCACCATGGAACTCGATGAGATCGAGGCCCTGCAGCTCAAGCTCGCCGATCTGAAGCGCAAGACCAAGGACTTCGACGGAGCCCTCCTCGCGCTGGACGATCTCCTGATCGTGCAGCCCCACAAGGTCACGGCGTGGAAGATGAAGCTCGACCTCCTGCTGCAGGTCGAGAGGTTCGATCAGGCCCTCGATGCCGCGGATCAGCTTCTCGAGTACACGGACGATCACTCGGCCCGCGTCGCGGTCCTGCACAAGTGCATCAGCGTGAGCCTTGCCAAGATGAAGGATCTCAGGCGAGGCCTCGGTTACTGTCTGCAGCTCGTGCGACAGGGAGAGGCCGACGAGAACATCGTCAACAAGACCATGCGCCTGGCGCTCCGGCTCGAGGCCTGGGACGAGGCGGCCTCGCTGCAGCAGGAGCTTGCGGATGGCGTCGACGACCAGGCCAAGCGGCAGGCGCTCCTGATCAAGAAGGCGGAGATCTTCCTGCGCTACGCCAAGCAGCCCGATGAGGCCGCAAAGGTCTACGCACAGATCCTCACGGAGAATCCGGTGGCCTATGAGGCGCTCATGCGCTGGAACGCCTCGGTCGGTGCGCCGGGGCTGTCCGCCGAGGAGCTGAGGCCGTTCGTGCAGAACGTGCATTCCATGCTCGAGGAAGACCCCCTGCAGGTCGACGCCCTGACGTTCCTCGTCAAGGCCAGCAGGCTGCTCAAGGACGCGAGCGCGGCCCGCTACTACGACACGATCCTCGGGCTTCTCCGGAGCCCGGACGAGGGTGAGGCCCGCACGCCGGCCAGGACCTCCATGGCCCCCATGGTGCCGCAGATCCCGCAGGGCTCCCTGTCCGAGGATGAGCTGGCGGAGCTTCTCGGGACGGACTTACCGGGGTCGCTCGTGGCCGGTGTGCTGACGAACGTGTGCGAGGGCGGCGGCCTCGAGCTGCTGGAGGCGGACGGCCTGCTGCCCGCGCGCGTCGATGTCGAGCCCCTCGATCCCCAGCTGCCCCTCGCGAGGCAGATCCTGGGATGGGGCGAGGCGTTCAGGGTGCCCGAGCTGGTGCTCGAGAAGGCCGCCGGAATCGAGGAGGGCGTGAGGCTCGTCGGCCCGGCCACCCTCGTGGTCGACGGTTCTCTCGCGCACCCGGTTCCCGACGGCGTGCTCTTCAGGGTGGGCATGATCCTGGGCTACCTGTCCCTGCGTGCCCCGGTACTCGCCATGCTCGATGAAGATCGGGCCGCCGAGATCGTCAAGGCGGGAATCATGGCCTCCGGCGTGGACGGCTCGATGCTCGAGCCCGCCCCTGGAACGCAGGAGCTGGCGGAGAGGCTGGGCAAGGTCCTGAACTCCGGGTCCCTGTCGAGGCTTGCGAGCCTGCACGAGGTGGCTCCCGCCGCGGACGCCGCTGCCATCACGGAGGGCCTCCGCAGCCTGAGGGTCGGAACGTTCAGGGCAGGGGTCCTCCTGTCGGCCTCGGTGCCCGGCATGCTGGCACAGGACGGGCCACACGGCGACATGGCAGATGCGCGGGAGTTCTTCGAGGCGGAGTCGCACCTCAGGGAGGGATTGAAGTTCGCGCTGTCCTCGCGCTTTGCGAGGCTGAGAAAGCTCCTGGGACTGGACGGATGAACCGGGAAGGGAGATCTTGAAGCACGACGACGACATCGTGAAGGGCGGACCCTCCGACGTTTCCGGCGACCTGCTCGAGCAGGAGCTCGGTGACGCCGTGGTGGATGCAGGCGCCCCTTCGTCGGACGATGTTGAGATCGAGTACGGCGAGGCCGACGAGGGCCTCTGGGACGATCTGCCCGAGACCGAGATCGAGGTTGGGGACGACGAGGACTTCGTCATCGAGGACTTCGATGACGAGGACCTGGACGTCTACGAGGGGCTGCCTGCGGAGGAGGACATCGGCGTCGAGGTGGATGCCTCCGACGATGACGATGACGTGGTCATCGAGTCCGGAGCGGAGTTCGACGAGGACGCGTTCGGGAGCGATGACGGCTTCTTCGATGACGAGGCGCTCTGGACCCGGGAGCAGTGGTCGGGGTGCGCCGGACAGATGGTCGAGGATGCGCGCGAGATGGAGGATCCGTCCCTTGCCGCGCGGCTGCTCGCCGAGGCCGGCCGCATCTGCGAGGTGAGGCTTGGCCAGGCCGAGGAGGCGCTCAAGCTCCTGACCTCGGCGCACGAGCTCGATCCCGGCTGCCTTCCCGCCATCCAGGGACTGCGCAGGTGCCATCTGGCCAGCGGCGACATGGATTCCGCCCGTCAGCTCCTGGATGAGGAGAAGGCCCTCGCGCAGGATGCCGTGGTGCGCGACCGGCTCGAGAGCCTCGATCTCGAGATTCGCGGCTGGAGACTGGACGATCAGAAGCAGGCCGCGGAAGGTCTCTCCAGGATCGGTCCGGGCAGCGGAGACGTGTACGCGGACCTCGTGAAGCTCTCGGCCTCGCTTCTCGAGGCCGACGCGGGCGGGGCGTCGCGTGCGGCTCGGGCCGTGGCCTCCAGCGCCCAGGACGGGCTGTTCGTCTCCTCCCTGCAGTCCGCGGCAGGTCTGCTCGCAGAGGTTTCTGGAGACGGCGATGCGGCCGCCACGGCCTATTCCGCGGCCCTCGATGCGCGAGACAACGAGGAGGCGGCCATCTGCGCCCTGTGGCGCCGCCATGCCGCGGATCGCGCGTGGGCCGAGGCCGACAGGATCTCCGACCTGCCGGGGCTTGACCCCGCGCTGCCGCTCGCGCGCGGCCACGGGTTTCTCAGGGCGGCGCTCGAGATCATGGTGCTCGCGCGGCCGGAAGAGGCCCGGAGCCTGCTCGCACCCCTGCCGGCGGGGATCCCCGAGAGGGTGCTCCAGCTGCTCGCTTCTCTCGATGACGGACCCGCGCTCGACTCCGCGCTCGGAGATCTCGAGTCCCTCCTTCCCGTTGGGAGGCTTGCCGCCGTGCTGGCGTGGCGCCGCGCCTCGGCGATGGATGACGCCGGTGCGGTGGACACGCTCAAGGGCGTGCTCGAGCAGGCCCCGGATCTGGATGCCGTCAGCCTCGACCTTTTCCTGAGGCTCTCGCGCGCCGACGCGGCCGAGCGGTCCTCGATGCTCCATGCCATGATCGACGAGGCGATCGGGAGGCCCGGCACCGACTGGCTCGTGACTGAGGTCGGCCTGTCCCTGCTCGAGGAGGGTCGAGCCGAGGAGGCGGTGAGGGTTCTCGACCGTGTGTTCGACAGGAAAGGCGGCGAGGCGATCCTCTGGCCCGTCATCCTCAAGCTCCTCGCCCTGGCGGAGAACGATCTCGCGGCCGCGCTGCTGGTAGCACGCGTCTCCAGGAACGAGGACCAGGAGATGCAGCAGGCCGTGGAGCTCACGCGTGCGGCGCTCCGGGAGGGCGAGACGGACCTTGCGGACGAGGCAGGGCTCGCTGCGGCGCCGGCCGCGTTCGTCGCGCTCAGGGAGGGGACCGTCGAGGATCCGGGAGAGCGGATCGCCCTCTTGAGGGGCATCCTCGAGGAAGAGCCGTCGCACATGCTGGCGTTCGCCGCGCTGAGGCGCGAGCTGCTCGCCGCCGGCCGCGTCGAGGAGTACGGCCGCGAGCTGGAGGCCTGGGTGGAATCGGCGGGTGGCGCGTCGGGCCGCATCCAGGGCGAACGTGTCGCCCTGCTGAGCCTCGGCGCTGGCTCGTCGCTCGGGGAGCAGGATCTCAGGTCGCATCTCGAAGCGTCGGGCGACGACACGTTCCTGCCCCTGTTCATCGCCAGCCTCGAGGGCTTCCCGGCCCTTGCGGCCGAGTCCACCGAGCGGATCGCCTCCGGTCTCGAGGGGGAGGCTGCGGATCGCTGGTGGTTCGACGCGGCCCGCCGCTGGGCGGCCGCGGACCCGCACAAGACCTCTTCTGCCCTCGACAGGATCACCGGATCCGGCTGGAAGGCTGCCGCGGACGGCCTGCTCGAGGCCACGTCCTGGCTGTCCGGCAGATGGGACGACGCGGCCGGTCTTCTCATCGCCGCGATGAAGAGGCTTCCGGAGGGGGAGCACTCGGAGCCAATCCTCTCGCGCATGGTCTTCGTCGACGGTTTCCTCAAGGGCGAGACGTCGATGGCGATGGCCGAGGCCGAGTCCCTGCGCGAGATCCCGAACGTGGGCAGCCTCTTCTGCCTGCGCTTCCTGTACTCCGAGCTGCTTGCCCGTGGCAGGCTGGACGAGGTTGCCGCGCCGCTCGAGGCCATGGCGAGACAGCTGGCCGGCAGCGACGAGTCGTCGGCGTTCGCGTGGCTGGCCGTCCGCTCGCTGGGCCGAGGAGACGAGTCGCTCCGGCCTCACGCCGATGCACTCGTGCGCGACGTGCTCGAGGCGCGTGCCCAGGATCTGCCGCTCCTGCTCGTGGCCGATGCCCAGGCGCGCAGGACCGGTGACCGCGAGATGCTCATGTCGGTCCTCTCCGAGATGGCAGGGGCCATGGAAGGGGACCGCGAGCAGGGCGGCATCATGTGGATCCTTGCGCTCATGTTCTTCGAGAAGGACCCGGAGCGCGCCCTGTCCCTTGCCCGCGAGGCCCAGGAGAAGCTCCCGACCAACCCCATCGCGGCCCTTCTCGTCGAGCAGCTGGCCACCACCCGCGAGGACTGGGCCACTGCTGCGGCCTTCGCCAGGCAGGCCGCCTCGCTGACGAAGCAGCTCGCCTTCGGCGTGGAGGATTTCCTCAGGGCCGGGACGATCTACCGTGACAGGCTCAAGGAGGGAGGCTGGGCCGTTCAGTGCTTCGAGCAGGCCGTGTCGCTCGATCCCTCCGACTCGCGCGGCTTCGGGACCCTCCGGGATCACTTCAGCTCGCTCGGAGAGTGGGACCGCGTCGCCACGCTGATCGAGGAGCGGATCCTCGCCGTCGAGAGCGCGGAGGACCGGCACGAGTTGCTCAGGGACCTGGCGGGCGTCTACGAGCAGGCTGGCAGGCAGGAGGAGGCCATCGCGTCGCTCAGGCGCGTGCTCGCCGATCAACCCGAGGATGCGATGAGCCTCTCGAACCTGGCAGGCCTCTGCATGCGCACCGGGCTCTGGGAGGAGGCCGTCAGCAGCCTTCAGGAACGGGCCATGCTTCCCATGACCGACGAGGAGAGCGTGGACGTGTTCCGCAAGCTCGGCGGCATGTACGTGGACCACGTGCCGAACGATGAGCGCGCGATCGTCTGCTTCGAGAAGGTGCTCGCGACGGGCGAACAGGATCTGGACGTCGCGCGGCAGCTCGTCGCCCTGTACGAGAAGACCGGCGCCTGGGAGAAGGGCCTGAAGATGGCCGAGTTCCTGTACAACGATTCCGAGGAAGACGAGGAGAAGGCCCGGTGGCTCGTGGTCGCGGGGCGGTTGTGGCAGACCGGCGGCGGCGATCTGAGGCGCGCCGAGCAGACGTTCGAGATGGCGCGAAAGCTCGTGCCCGGGCTGCCGGAGCCGGTCGTCTCGCTCGTGCGCCTGTACAGGCAGCAGGGAGACCAGCGCGCCCTGTCTTTCCATCTCGAGAGGTCGCTTGGAGACCTGAAGGTCTTCGCGAAGTCGGACCCGGGCAACATCGCGCTCTACCACACCGTGTTCCAGATCGCCCGGGAGAGCGGCGTGGACAAGGACATTCGCATCGCCGGCACCCTGCTCGAGGGGCTGTTCGACCTGCACCCGACGGAGCAGGTGCCCTACGAGGATGCAGGAGGCCGCATCACGTGGTCCGCCGGATCCTGGCTGAATGAACCCGGGCTCGAGGACCACCTCGCTCCCAAGTCCTTCACTCCGAGCTTCCGCGTCCTCGTGGCCAGGCTCCGCGAGGTGATCCTCAAGAGCGTGGGCTACGACTCGAAGCAGTACGGCATCTCCCGTGCGACGAGGCTCTCCAAGCGGTTCTCCTCGGACACGAAGCTCGTCGAGGAGGCCGCTCGCCACTTCGGCATCAAGCCCCTCCAGGTGCACGCCACGGACCTCATCCCGAACTGCCTGACGGTGCTGTCCGACAACCCCCCCCTCCTCGTGGTCGGCGAGCCTCTCTACAGGTCGCTCGACGAGGCACAGAAGCGCTTCGTGTTCGCCTGGGGCTCACGGCTCTCCGCCTCCGGCCTCGTGCCCTTCGTGAGCATGACCGAGGCGAGCCTGCCGGCGCTCTGGGTCGCGCTCGTTCAGCAGTTCGAGCCCTCGTACTTCGTCTCGGGAGTCTCGGCCGACGAGACCGCGGCGCTGTCCACCTCGCTGCGCAAGAACTTCCCGCGCAAGGCCAGGGAGGAGCTCCTGGGGCCGGCGCTCGAGTGCTCGGGAGACCAGCTCATCGACGTCGCGAACCTTTACGCGGACGTCACGGGGTACGCTGACGCGGCGGCACTGCTCGCGTGCGGCGACATCCCCGGCGCCCTGCAGTTCGTCTGGCAGGTCTCCTCGATGGACGAGCCTTTTGCCACGGACTACGCGGCCGCGAAGGCCCTGCGGGAGTCGCCCGCCCTGGCGAGACTCGTGGAGTTCATCATGTCGGGCCGGTTCTCCCGATGCCTGCCCGGTGAGGAGTAGGTGACGGGGGATGTGATCGCCGTCCTTGGCGGCACATTCGATCCCCCCCACGCAGCACACCTTGCCGTGTCCCGGCTCGTCCTCGAGAGGTCGGACTGCTGCCGCGTGCTCCTCGTGCCGTGCATCCGCCACCCCCTTGGCAAGGCCGCGGCGCCCTTCGAGCACCGGCTGGCGATGTGCCGTCTGCTCGCCGATGAGGCGGGCGCCGGCATCGAGGCCTCGGACATCGAGGGCAGGCTCGATCTGTCGGGACGGACGATCGACATGCTCGAGGCGCTGGCCCGGGAGAACGAGGGAGTTCGGCTGAGGATGGTCATCGGTGCGGACATCCTCCTGGAGCGCGACCGCTGGCACGGGTTCGATGAGATCGCAGCCCTGGCCGAGCCCATTCACGTGGCGCGCGCGGGCTACGGGGCCCACCCTGCCTCTCTGCCGGCTCCGGCTCCGATCAGCTCCACCGAGGTCAGGAGACTGCTCGCCTCGGGGCGCAGGCCCGCCGAACTCGTGCCCGCCTCCGTCCTCGAGTACATCGAGGAACACGGGATCTACGCGTCCCTTCAACCTTGAAGCCGTTTCGATCTACTGTATTATTTGAGAGGACATCGATCTCGTTAACCCGAGTTCGAGGAAGGAACGTCACCCATGTCACATCGAGCAGTTCACTGCACCCTCGCGCTCTTGGCCGTCACCCTCATCGCGTGCGGTGGGACGAAATCGCCGTTCACGCTCCATGACGGGTTCACCGAGGGGCTCGACACGTCGACCGATTCGTTGATGCCCCGCCCCGACGCGGATGGCGACACGATCGCGGACGACGACGAGGGCAGGATGGAGGGCACCGACACCGACGGGGACGGGACTCCGGACTTCGAGGACAGCGATTCGGACGGCGACACGATTCCCGATTCCATCGAGGCCGGGGACACGGACACGTGGAGCCCTCCGCGCGACGCCGACGGGGACGGGACGCCCGACTTCCGCGACCAGGACAGCGATGGCAACGGCATCCTGGACGTGTCCGAGGGATGGGCGGACACGGACGGTGACGGCGTGCACGACTTCGCGGATCTTGACAACGATGGTGACAGCATCGACGACCGCACGGAGATCGGCGGGGACCCCTCCGCGCCCGTGGACTTCGACGGCGACGGCGTCCCCGACTACATGGACCTGGACTCGGACAACGACAACATCTCGGACCAGCAGGAGCGTCCCGCCGAGTCGGACGTGGACGGCGACCTCATCGTCGACCGCCACGACCTGGACACGGACGGTGACGGGATCCCGGATGCCACCGAGGCCGGGGACGAGGACATCTCCACCTGGCCGCGCGACACGGACGGCGACGGAACGCCCGACTTCCGCGACCTGGACTCCGACAACGACGGGCTGGGCGACAGGTGGGAGTTCGAGAACGGGCTCGACCCGTACAACGAGGACTCGGACGGCGACGGGGCCCCCGACCTCATCGAGGTCGGTGCCGGGACGGATCCGCTCGACGCCGACTCGAACCCCCTCTCCGAGGGCAACTTCTACTTCCTCGTTCCCTTCGACGAGGATCCCGACCCGTCGATGGACACGCTCGTCTTCTCCACCGACATCCAGATGGCGGACGTGTTCTTCGTGATGGACACGACCGGGAGCATGGGAGGCGAGATCGCGAACCTCAGGAGCAGCCTCTCGTCCACGATCATCCCGAGCGTGGCCACGCTCATCCCGGACGTCTGGTTCGGCGTGGGCCGGTTCGACGACTACCCCGTCTCGCCTTACGGCAGCGCCGGTTCGGGCGACGTGGTCTTCCAGCTCAACCAGCGCATGACGTCGGTGCCCGGCGACGCCCAGGCCGCGGTCAACGCCCTCGGCACACACTACGGGGCCGACGGTTCCGAGAGCGACGTGCCGGCCCTGTGGGCCACGGCCACGGGGCTGGGGCTCGGATCGTACCTTGCGGGGACCACGGCCTGCGTGTCCGGCGAGATGGGCTACCCGTGCTTTCGCTCGGGCGCCGTGCCCATCATCGTGCTCATCACGGATGCCACATTCCACAACGGCCCGGGCGGGTTCGACGCCTACTCGGGCATCTCGCCCACGCCCCCCACCTACGTCGAGGCGGTCACGGCGCTCAACGCCATCCACGCCAAGGTGATCGGGATCTGGAGCCCGGGCTACGGCGACGTCACCGGCCACTGCACCTCCATCGCGACGGATACGGGTGCCGTGGACATCACGGGCACGCCGCTCGTCTTTGGCATCAGCTCGAGCGGGACGGGCCTCGGCACCGAGGTGGTGGACGCCATCGATACCCTGGCCCACAACGTTCCCATGGACATCTCCGCCGTGGGCCGCGACGACGACACGGATGGCGTGGACGCCACGGTGTTCATCGACCGCATCGTGCCCAACACGGTGGGCGGCGTGGCGGATCCCACCGATCCCTCCATGGTCTGCGTGGGAGGACTCACGGCCGCGGACACGGACGGCGACACCTACCCCGACCTCTTCGTCGACGTCCTTCCCGGCACCACGGTCTGCTTCGACATCTACCCCGAGCGCAACATGACCGTTCCGGCCACGGACGAGCCCCAGGTCTTCATCGCCTACGTCGAGGTGATAGGCGACTCCATCACGGTTCTCGACACCCGGGAGGTCTACTTCATGGTGCCGCCCGTCATCGAGGGCGGCCCGCCTTCCTAGGCCCGGGCGGAGAGAGTGGGATTCGAACCCACGGTACGCACAGGGCGCACACCAGATTTCGAGTCTGGCGCCTTCAACCGCTCGGCCATCTCTCCAGGGCCGATGATAGACATCCACGCTTCCATTTCAAGGGAAACCGCCCCGTGGCCGTCGGAATATTGGATCCCCGTCACGCGCTTCCGTTATACAGTGACGAGGAAGGAGTGCATTCGCGTGTTGGCGGACCGGAAGATGCTGGTGGCGGTCGCGCTCGCTGCGGCCTCGCTCCTCGCCGTGGCCCGCCCCGCCCATGCCACTGACTTCGAGCTCATGGACGCCCGCTCGCTCGGCATGGGAGGGGCCCTGAGGGCGAGCGCCTTCGCCACCTCCGCCCTGTACATGAATCCGGCCGGCATCGCCATGAGCAAGTCCTATCACGTCGAGAGCTCCTACATCTTCGACGACAAGTACGACATGCACATGGTCGGGGCGAGCGTCGTGGACTCGATCACGTCGCGGCTCGGGATGGGGCTCGGCTACTTCTTCAAGTTCGTGGGCGAGGGCAAGCAGTCGAGCGAGCTGCAGCTCCACAACCTCTTCCTCGGGCTCGCCTACGCCATCATCCCGCAGCTGAGCCTCGGCATGAGCCTTCACTACAAGCGGGCCGAGATCGACACGCCCCGTCCGGACGAGCTCGAGCCGGATGCCGATCTCAATCCCTACGGGAGGGACCTGAGCCACTTCTCGCTGGATGCGGGGCTGACGATCCGCATCATCAGGAACCACCTCGGCATCGCCGTCGTGGGCTACAACCTCACGCACATCAAGTCCCCCCTGGCGCCGATCATGCTGGGCTTGAGCATCTACGCCCAGGTGTCCATCTTCCAGGTCTCGTTCGACGTCCTTCTCGACTTCTGGAGCGGCAGGAAGCTCCTGGACAGCGACGAGAAGGTGTGGCCGCGGTACATGATCGGCGCCGAGGCGTTCATCGCCGATCACTGGCCCCTGCGCACCGGGTACGCCTGGAGCGATCTGACGGGCTCGCACTCGATCCATGCGGGTGCGGGCTACGTGGGGAAGAAGGGCGCCCTCGAGGCGGGCTTCAGCTACGAGGTCAACGAGGGGTTCGACCATCTCAGGGACCTGCGCCTCGTCCTGTCGGTCAAGTACTTCGCGTTCTGATCCGCCCGGAATCCTCCGTGGCCTTTCAACGTTGAACGCTTCCACGCTCCCACCTTTCAGGAGTGAAAGGTTGGCCCGTTGCGTCATCTTCCCGTGTGGAGGCTGCGAGGCCGGATCGCTGCGCTTTTTCGGGGGGTTGCCCCGATCCTGTCCGCGTCGGCCCTGCCCGGGCCGCCTGGCACGCTTCTTGAGACTGAATGGCACTGGCTCGGATGAGTAGGTCCCCCCCCAACCTCACTCGCCGAGCCTTTTTTTTTCCGCGAACGATATGCTGCGCCATGCGGCGTCAGCTTCCTCTGCTCGCTCGGTCGCGTACCCGGAGTACGCTCCCTCGCGAGCCTCGTCGCTTCCTTGCCTGGCTTGCATCTCGTTCGCGGAAAGGTGAACCAGGGCGAAAAGGCGATTCGAGTTGCTTTTAAAGGATCGTGAGAGCGGACGGGATTACATGGGGGGATCGATGCGGGCGTATTTGCGCTTGCGGATCGTCTCGTAGTGGACGGTCCCGTCTATCAGCGCGAAGAGCGTGTAGTCCCGGCCCATGCCCACGTTGCGACCGGGATGGATGCGGGTGCCCAGCTGGCGGACGAGGATGTTGCCGGCCCTGACGATCTGGCCGCCGAAGCGCTTGACTCCTCTTCTCTGACCGGGCGAGTCCCTTCCGTTGCGAGAGCTTCCCTGACCTTTTTTATGGGCCATCGTTTCACCCCTTGATGCCGGTGATCTCGACGAACGTCATCATCTGCCTGTGTCCCCGCTTCACCCTGTACTTCTTGCGGCGCTTCATCTTGAAGACCAGCACCTTCGGCGCCTTGCCCTGATCGAGGATCTTGGCCGAGACCTCGGCCCCCTTCACTATCGGCGTGCCGATGCGCGTGTCCTTCTCGTCTCCGACGAGGAGCACGCGCTCGAAGACGTGCTTGTCCCCCGGTTCGCCGGGCAGCTTCTCGATGTGGATCTGCATGCCCTTCTCGACCCTGTACTGCTTGCCGCCGGTCTCGATTATCGCGTACATGATGACCGTATTCCTTGCTTTCGGGGAGCACAGATATATACACAATTGATCCTGCGCAGGCAAGAGCGAACCCTCGATGCAGCGAACGAGCCTCAAGAACGACGCCCTGCACCTCCTCTTCGAGGCCCTGGTGTCCCTGGCAATGCCCCTTCCCCCGCGGGCCGCGCGGCTCGCCGGCGCTGCACTGGGACTGGCCGGCTACGCGCTTCTCGGCAGCGATCGCCGGAGGGTCTCCCGCCAGCTCCTCGACCGCTACGACGAGGTCCTCGGCCTGCCCGGGGACCCCGAGAGCCTCAAGCGCAGGCGGGTGCGCGACACGACCCGGCAGGTGTTCGTCAACCTCGGACGGTGGGCCGGAGAGCTGTGCGCGTACGTGGACAGGCACGATCGCATCCTGGACCGGGTGGTGCTCCCCGGGCGCTCGGCGAGCGTGCTCGCCGAGGCGCTCGGAAGGCGACGCGGCGTCCTGTACCTCACCGGACACCTCGGCCACTGGGAGCTCATGGCATGGTCGCTCGCGGCCAGGGGCATGCCCGTCTCCGCGGTGGGCCGTTCGTCCTATCATCCCGGCATCACGGACCTGACGGCCTGGCTCCGGCGCCGGGCCGGCGTGGACGTCATCGTCAGGGACGATCCCGAGCTCCCGCGCCGGCTGCTCGGCGCGCTCTCGCGGGGCCGCATCGTGGGCCTGTTCGTCGATCAGTCCACCAGCCTGCCCTCGAGGAGCGTCGACTTCCTCGGCCGCCCGGCGCCCACCATCGAGGCGCCCGCGAGGCTGGCGCTGAGGCACCGGGGCGGCGTGGTCTTCGGCTCCTGCCACGAGATGCGGGGAGGCCGGCTGTGCATCGAGATCGAACGCGTGTCCCTGCCGCAGGGGATGGATCTCGACGGTGCGCTCGAGGTGATCAACGGCCACGTGGAGCGTGCCGTGAGGGCCTTTCCCGATCAGTGGGTCTGGATGCACGAGAGGTGGAAGCGACGGGTCACTTGAGCTTCTCGAGCTTCTTCTTCGCCTTCTTCTCGTACTTGGGAACGTCGAGCAGCTTCTCGAGCAGGGCGCGTGCCCCCTTCTTGTCCCCGAGCTTCGCGTACAGCTCCGCGGCCTCCATCATGGCCTGGTGCCTTCTCGCGTAGCTCGGATGCTTGGCGAGCAGGTTCTCGTAGAGCACGAGCGCCTTCTTCGCGTCGCCCGAGGAGGCCGTGCACGAGGCGAGCTGGTGGTGCACCTTCGCGGGGCTTGTCGTGGTTGAGGAGGGCGACTTCTTCAGGGACGAGAGGATGGAGATGCAGCCCGGGTAGTCCTTTTTCTTCTTCTTGCTCATCGCGGCGTCGAAGGGATCCTGGGTCTCGTCCACGTCCGCTGGCCCCTGCGCCGCCGCGGCCGGGACGGACTCTGCCATCTTGCCCTTCTTCTTCGACTTCTTCGTTTTTTTCGCCTTCTTCTCGGCCTTCTTCTTCGCCTTGTAGTCGGCCCACTTATCCTTCCAGCTCTTCTTGCCGGATGTGCCCGCGCCCTTCGACGGTTTCATCTCCTCGGCCTCGATCGCCTCGTCGTCCTCCATGTCGGCGGCGGGCTGCATGTAGGTGGGCGACGGCGGGGCGGCGCCGGGCGAGGGCATTGCGGGCGTCGGCGCGGCGGAGGGCGACGCGGGCTTCGGCGCGCTCTTGGCTGCCGCCGTGTCCACCGCGGCGGGCTCCTTGGCCGGCACCTTGGTCACGGACGTTGAGGCGTATCCGCCGAGCGTGCCCGTTGGGGCCTCCCCGGCCGAGAGGTCCAGATCCCCTCCCGTGTTCGCAGCGCTGGTCGGCTTTGCGCCGCCCTTGACGCTGCCGAACGACATGCCGACGTCCTCGTCCGCGGCGATCTCCGCGAGCTTCTTCTCCACGGGCTTCTCGGCCGGCGACGGGGCATCCCCGCCCGCCTTCGTCTTGCCGGTGGCCGTGCTCGCCAGGAGGTCGTGGAGCCCTGACGAGTCCTTCGCCTCTGCCTCGAAGCGCAGCGGCGACTTGTCGTGCTTGATCCCGTCCCCGGGCTGCTCCGATGCGGTGGGCTCGTCCACCTGCATGGATGCGGTCGTCTCCGCCGCCGGCGTGGGGTAGGGAGGCGGTGCGGTGGTGCGTTTCTCCTCGAGGGGCTCCTCGGGTGGTGCGGCCGGGGCCTCGAAGGACGGCACCGGCTCGGCGGTCTTCTTCTCCAGGTGGCGCTCGACCACGCTCCCGCGCCGCTCGGACAGCAGCCAGGCGATCCCGGCGATGAGAAGGACCGTCAGGGCGGCGGCCAGTGCGGGCCTGAGGGCGGGAGGCGCGAACAGTCGCGACAGCAGGGCCCGCAGCCCGGAGGGCTCGCTCCCGGGCTCCGCGGTCTCTCCGGCCGGGAGCGCCTGCCTGGCCTCGCTCATGACGCGTGCCTCGAGCCCGGCCGGCAGCTCGAGCTCCGGCGTGGAGCGCATGACCGCACGGATCCGCTCGAGGTCGGCCAGCTCCTTCCTGCACGCCGGGCAGTCCTCGATGTGTCGGCGCACGTCGCGCTCGGACGGCTCGTCGAGCTCGCCGTAGATGAGCTCGGCGAGAAGGTCGCGGATGGGTTCGCACCGTGACTCGTCCCGCTTCATGGAGCCTCCGGATCAAGATCGACGAGCAGGACACGCAGCTTCTCGAGGGCGTAGCGCATCCTGCTCTTGGCGGTGTTCTCGGAGCATCCGATGGCCTGCGCCACCTCCGCGAAGGGAAGGTCCGCGAACTCGCGCAGGGTGAAGACCTCCCTCTGCTCGGCGGGTAGCCTCCCGAGGGCGTCGTCGATCCTCTCTCTCAGCTCCCGGTTCATGGCATCCGCATCCGTTCCCGGTCCGTCCGCCGCCAGTCTCTCGGCAAGGGTCCGTCCCTCGCCGTCCGCTCCGCGCCTGGCGTCGAGCGGGTCGTGGCGCCGGACGCGCCGCTTCCTGAGCTCGTCGATGCACAGGTTCCGTCCCACCGAGTAGAGGTAGGTCGAGAACTTCGTGCCCCGGCTGAGGTCGGGCGGCTTGCGCACCACGCGGGTGAAGGCCTCCTGGGCGACCTCCTCGGCCAGCGCCGCGTTGCGCAGCATCCTGTAGGCGAAATTGAACAGTCCCCTGGCGTGCCGGCGGAATAGCTCCCTGAACGCCTCGGCGTCGCCTTCGAGGTAGAGGGAGAAGAGTTCGTTATCCGTACGGGGGGATCCCAAGTGGTCGATGCTCCCGCATTGCCTGCCGCGAGCCCCGTCATGGGCCTCGACCGGATGCCCATCCTACGATGAAACGGTGATCTCATCCAGACCTCCGTGGCCGCTGTTTCTTTGCACGCCGGCCATACTGGATCGAACGCGCCGCCCCGGTAAAAAGATCTGGGCGTGGATGGTCTCGATAATGATGAGGATTTCGGGCGGTGCGCTGTCGGATCCGGGCCACGGGGGCCTCCGGGTGCGGGTCTGAGGGCCGCCGTGGAGCAGTCGTGCCGGTGCGCACGCGGGGGCCTTACGGAGTTCTGAAGATCGTGATAGAGACGTGGAGTCTAACTTGTTGACAGTGTTTTTGATTCAGCATAAGAATTGTAGTCCCTCAAGAAGCCCTGAACAAGAGGGGGATCGACATGACTAAAAGATCGTTGATGGTCCTCGTGGCCGCCATCTGCATTGCGGTCTGCCTTCCCGCACGGGTCCTGGCGCAGGACGAGCCTCCGGCCGTGGTCGAGGGCGCATCCGAGGAGGAGGCGCCGGCGCCGGCCGAGGCCCCTGCCGCTGAGGAGCCACCCGCCGAAGAGGTGGCTGCTGCCGCCCCGGTCGTGGACAAGAGCCAGTACAAGATCCCGGACATCATCAAGAAGATCAAGGCGCTCCAGAAGAAGATCAAGCAGTCCCAGCAGCGCATGGACGACGTGGTCGAAATCGTCCTGAACATCTCGGAGACGAAGGGCGCCAAGGCGATCCTCGCGCTCGAGAACAAGATGAGCGGCTCGTTCGTGCTCATCCAGACCGTCGTGAACCTCGACGGGGCGCCCATCTTCAAGAAGATCGACGACGACGGGCTGCTCGAGAGCGGCGAGATGGAGGTGTTCAACGGAGCCATCCTGCCAGGCGAGCACACGCTGAGCGTGCTGCTCGTCTACCGGGGCGCCGGGTATGGCATCTTCTCCTACCTCAAGGGCTACAGGTTCAAGGTTCGCAGCAGCCACAAGTTCAAGGTCAAGGAAGGCAAGGGGGTCAAGCTCAGTGTCGTGGGCTACGAGAAGGGTGACGAGGACACCAAGATGGAGAATCGCCCGGCCGTGAAGTACGTCGAGGAGAAGATCGCCGTCGACTGACGCCGGGAACCCTGAAGAGGCGCCACTCGCCGCTGTGAGAGGTCGAGAAATGACGAAGGCAAGAACGAGACATTACATCCTCATCGCGCTGCTTCTCGCGGCGGGTGGGGCAGGGGCTCAGGAGCCCGAAGCCGACCCTCCGGCCGGGGCTGAGGGCATCGAGGCCGGGCCCGGCGAGGAAGTGGGGGAGGTCGGCGAACCGGCTCCGAAGCTGGACTTCGATACCGAACTCGCGCTCAAGAAGAAGGCCGGCTCGTACTCCGTCAAGCTCAGGGACCTCGAGCAGAAGATCAACCAGCTCAAGGAGCAGATCTTCCGTTCCAAGGCGCGCCTCAGCCTGCTCGCCGAGAAGGTCCTCTCCGGGCCGGCGGGCGCCGGAGCCCAGGCGCAGATGTTCTACAACAACCAGATGGGCAGCTCCTACCGCCTGACGAAGGCGGTCTTCGTCCTCGACGGTGCGCCCATCTACAACAAGACGAGCGAGAAGGGCATCAAGTGCAAGAAGAAGAAGAAGATCCAGATCTTCAACGGGGCGCTCCTGCCCGGCGAGCACACGCTCAGCGTGCACCTCGAGTACAAGGGCTTCGGGTACGGGTTCTTCGCCTATCTCAACAAGTACAAGTTCAAGGTGCGAAGCTCGCATGCCTTCAGCGTGGATGCGGGCAAGTCGAAGAAGCTCATCGTGGTGAGCTTCGAGAAGGGCGGGATCTCGACGCCTCTCGACGAGCGCCCCGCCCTCAAGTACATCGAATCGGTCACGGCGCTGGGCGAGTGACGGACGAGCCATGACGAAGCCAACCCCCACCTGCGCGAAGATGGCGGTCGCCATCCTCCTGGCCGCGGGAAGTGCCGCCCTCGTCGGCCTGAGTCCCGGGGCCGCGGGCGCGAGGAGCCTGAAGGAGATATCCGAGGAGGTCGCATCGCTGAAGGTCGAGGTTGCCGGCCTTGCCACGAGCTACCTCAAGGCCGAGTCCCTCGCCGCGAGCGTGAGCGTCGAGAAGAAGGTCACGGACGGAGAGCTGTACTTCCGGCTCGGCGACTTCCAGCGCTCCGCGGTCATCTTCCTCGAGCTCGTGGACGGCTACGCGGATCACCCGGCCTTCCCCAACGCGCTGTTCATGCTCGCCGAGTCCATGTTCAACGCCAAGGACTTCTACGGCGCCAGGACCCGGTACATGGAGGTGCTCGAGCACGCCGGCGAGTACTCGTTCCAGAAGTACGAGCAGCCCTCGCTCGCGAGGCTCCTCGAGATCTCGATGAGGCTCGAGGACTACGAGGGCGTGGAGAAGTACTTCACCACGCTGTCGGGCAGCGGATCCACCGCGGCGGACGCGGTGATCAACTACGTCAAGGGCAAGTACTTCTACTTCAGGGAGGACCTGGACGCGTCCCTGTCCAGCTTCCAGAAGGTGGGGCCGGACGACGAGCACTACGCGCAGAGCCGCTTCTTCATGGGCGTCGTCTACACGCTCAAGAAGGACTTCCAGAGCGCTGCCGGGCTGTTCGACGAGATCACCGGCTTCGAGGCGTCGACCCCCAGGGAGCGGCGGATCCGGGACCTCGCCAAGCTCAACCTGGGCCGCGTGTACTACGAGACGGATCAGCTCGAGAGGGCGGCCGAGGTCTACGAGTCCATCCCCAAGACCTCGGAGATGTTCGACAAGGCCCTCTTCGAGGTGGCCTGGGTCTACATCAAGATGGAGGACGCCACCAAGGCCGAGCGCTCCCTCGAGGTGCTGTCCATCTCGAACCCGGACTCCATTCTCATCCCCGAGGCCAAGCTCCTGCGCGGGAACCTGCTCCTGCGCAACGGAGAGTTCGACGCCGCGCTCAAGGTCTTCAAGGACGTGGGCAAGCAGTTCGGGCCGGTGAAGGACGAGCTGGACGCGATGTTCGCCAAGCACGACGATCCCGAGGCCTACTTCCACGAGATGGTGGCCGCGAACATGGACCTGTTCGACACGAGCACGTTCCTCCCCCCGCTGGCCCTCAAGTGGATCTCCGCCAACCCGGTGACCGATCGCGGCGTGCAGGTGCTCGAGGACCTGACGCTGTGCGGGCAGGTGCTCGACGACAACAAGCTCATCATCGACAAGATGCACGTGGTTCTCGACGGCGAGACGAAGGTCAACGCCTTCCCCCTGCTCAAGAGCGGCAAGAGCCGCGCCACGCAGATCGAGAACCGCCTCATCCAGCTCAAGAAGGAGCTCGGAGTCGTGGAGGAGGCGCTCCTGCCCGCCGCGGCGCTGTCCGAGTACTCGGAGCTCAAGGCGCAGAGGGCCGAGCTCGATGGCATGCTCTCGAAGCTCCCCGTGTCTCCGGACCAGATGGATGCCCGCGAGGACGAGATCGAGGAGGACTACAAGGAGCTCTCGCGCGTGCTCATCATCCAGGAGCGCAAGGTGGATCAGCTCCAGGCGAAGATCGTGGCCACGGAGCTGTACATCGAGGGGGTGCTGGCGACAGGCGTGGTCCCGCTCGACCTGCCCGCGGTCAAGACGGAGCTGGCGAACCAGAAGCTCGCGATCCAGGAGTACCGCGTCGAGATCGATGCCATCAAGAAGCTCATCGAGCTGGGCAAGGTCAAGATCGGCGTGGGCGACGTGAACGACAAGACGGACGAGATCGTGCGCGCCCAGTACGAGCAGCTCGTCAAGGAGCAGCACGCCCTGCTCGTCAAGTACGGGGTCTCGGGCTCCACGATGAGCAAGCTCGAGGCGGTGTACGCGCAGATCGGCAAGGTGAAGTCGGGCATCGCCTCCTTCAACGCCAAGGTGGAGACCATGGCGCTGAAGAAGACCCAGGAGCTGATGGCCGAGCTGGACAAGGAGGCCGTCAAGCTCGGGGGCTACGACACGCAGCTCGTCGGCCTCGACGACGAGGCCCAGGAGGTGATCGGCGACATCGCCCTCATGAACTTCCTCGAGGTCAAGGACAAGTTCGGCGATCTCATCCTGAAGGCCGACGTGGGCATCATCGACGTTGCGTGGAGCCGCAAGGAGGAGCACCGCCACCGCGTGCAGTACCTCACGTCGGAGCGCCTCGACAAGCTGCAGATGCTCGACGACGAGTTCAGCGAGATCCTCAAGGAGATCGAGCAGGAGAACGACTCCGGTGAGCTGGAGGAGTAGTAGCGACAGCCGCGGCTGTTTGTGGAGCAGTGCCATGCGAAGGACCCTCACACACACCTTCCTCGCCGCGGCGGCGGTCCTGGTCCTGACCTTCGGACCGTCCGCCCCGTCGGCGCAGGAGGAGGAGCCCGGAGCGCCGGAAGGCGAGACCGCGCCTCCCGACGGCGCCGCGGAGGGAGGACCGGTGGCCATGCCTTCGGCCGAGGAGCCCGCAGCGGGCCCCCCGGACATCGGGATCACGTTCGGCGTGAGCAACGCCCCCACGCCCGGGGAGGAGAAGATCCTCGAGTCCCTCAAGGAGGACTACGAGATCTACCTGCAGACAGCCAACGAGTTCAAGCGCGTCATCGCCAACATCATCAAGGTCGAGTACGGCAAGAGGAAGATCCAGATCGAGAAGGAGTTCGGGGAGCAGATCAGGGAAGAGGAGCGGCTCGAGGACGAGGCCCGGCTGAGTGCGATCGAGTACTTCGAGGTGTTTCTCGCCAAGTACCCGGTGAACCCCACGTACTCGCCCGACGCCATGTTCCGCCTCTCGGAGCTCTACTACGAGCAGTCGTACGTCGAGTACGACCAGGCGATGGACGTCTACAACGAGCAGTACGCCCTGTACCAGGAGAAGAAGCTCGCCGAGGAGCCCATCGAGCCGAACCGGGACTACTCCCAGACCATCGATCTCTACGTGAAGCTACTCGACAGGTACCCGGACTACCGCAACACCGACGGCGTCTACTACCTGCTGGGCTACTGCTACAACGAGATGGGCGAGTTCGACGCCGCGCTCTACGCCTGGCTGGGCCTCGTGTGCGGCAACAACGAGCAATACGTCCCGGGCCGCGGGCTGACCGACTACGCCGAGGTGGAGGAGCCCGGGGACCACCCCTCCGAGGGACTCGCCACCGTGTCGAGCGCAGGGGAGGTCGAGACCGAGGTCCTGTTCGGCGCCGCGAAGACGGACAGGTACGCCACGTGCAAGCCCGTCAAGGAGGACACGCGCTTCTACATCGAGACCTGGCTGAGGATCGGCGAGTACCACTTCGACTTCGACTACTCGAAGGACGGGCTCGCCAACGCGATCAGCGCCTACACGGAAGCGACGAAGGACGAGGAGTCGCTCTACTACGACCTGGCGCTGTACAAGCTCGCGTGGAGCTACTGGCGCAACGGCGACTACCCCGAGGCCATCAAGCGGTTCGCGTACCTGGTCGAGTTCTCGGATCGCAAGGCCGCCGAGACAGGCAAGAGCGGGTCCGAGCTCAGGCCCGAGGCGGTCCAGTACATCGCGCTGAGCTTCTGGGAGTCCGACTGGGACAACGACAACATCGACGACTCCGTGGACGGCCTGACCCGCCTGAGGACCTCCAAGTACGTCGACCAGGAGGCGCCCTGGCTGAGCGAGGTGTACCTCCAGCTCGGCGCCACGTACCTCGACGACAACAACAACGCCATGGCGATCGAGGTCTACAAGGCCTACCTCGAGCGTCCGGAGTGGGCCAACGCCCTCGAGGCCCCCGAGGTGGTGCAGAAGATCATCGAGGCCTACGACCGGGAGAAGGACGAGGAGAGCAAGATCGCGATGATCGCCAAGCTCTCCGAGTACGGCCCCGACTCGGAGTGGGCGAAGATCAACAAGGACCACCCGCAGACCGTCATGAAGGTGAGCGACGCCGCCGAGTACGCGCTCATCCAGACCGCCCTCAAGCACCACCAGACAGCGCAGAGCTTCAAGGCGCAGGCGGCGGCCAGGACCAAGCCGTCCGAGCGCGAGGAGT
>JAFDER010000060.1 GCA_019310245.1 Deltaproteobacteria bacterium | reverse complement strand
CCGGCCCGATCTCCTGATCCTCCTCGATCGCTCCAACTCGATGTGTCCTGAATTCGGGACCTCCTACCTCCGCCACGCCAAGGACGCCGTCAGGGACATCCTGGGGACGTGGAATAACCAGATCGCGTTTGGCTTCGCGTACTTCCCGTCCGCGCTCTGCGTGCCCATGAGCAGCTTCCTCTGCACGCCCACGGTGGACGCGGCGGTCGACGTGTCCGGCAGCAGCTCGGCTGCCATTCTCGATGTGCTCGGTCCCCTGGACTGCTGCGGCGGCACGCCGCTTCACGGGAGCCTCGACTTCACCCGCCGGTACTACGATGACCTCGACGACGGCCACGCCCATCACGTCTTGCTCGTGACCGACGGCGCGCCCAACTGCAACGCCGGCCTGAACAGGTTCACGTGCACCTGCACGGACTCGGGCATCGCGGACTGCGGGAGGTTCGATGACGCCCTCAACTGCCTGGACGACGCGAGGGCGATCGAGGCCGCCACCGAGCTCAGCGGGGCGGGCGTGCAGGTGCACGTGCTCGGCCTCGCCGACGCGGCCATCATGTGGTCCAGGGTCATGGACGACATCGCCGAGGCCGGAGGCACGGAGCGCGCCGTTCTCGTCGAGGAGGCCGAGGCCATTGCCGAGGCGATGGACGGCATCGCGGGCGACGTGGCGCCCTGCCGCTTCACGCTCGTTCCCGGCGAGGTCGCCGACCCGTCGGCCGTCTACTTCCTCGTGGACGGCGTGGAGGTGCCCCGCGATCCCGGCCGCACCGACGGCTGGGACTGGGTCAATGCCTGGACGGTGGACTTCTACGGCCCGGCCTGCGACAGGATCGTCGAGGGCGGCGTGAGCGTGGTCACGGCCCGCATCAACTGCGAGGCTCCCTAGCGGCGAGCGGCAGGTCGATGGCAAAGGTCGTGCCGCCCGGTCCCGTCTTTGCCACGGACAGGGTCCCCCCGTGCTCGAGAACCACCTTCTTGACGATGGCCAGGCCCAGCCCCGTTCCGTCCGGGCGAGTCGTGTAGTAGGGCGCGAAGATGTCCTCCACGTCGTCGACGTCGATCCCCGGGCCGTTGTCCGTGATCCGGATCGAGACCAGGGAGCCGGACCCGGGGCCCCCCGCCTCGATGTGGATGCGCCCCTTCTCTCCTCCGCCGCGCTCGATGGCCTCGACGGCGTTGTGCACGAGGTTGTCGAGGACGCGCCTGAGCATCGTCGAGTCGATCTCCACCGGCAGCGGGGATCGCGGCTCCCGGTACTCGAGTGCCACGTTCCGGCTCCTGGCGAAGGACTCGAGCGATGGGCAGACGTCGGAGAGGAACTCCCCGAGATCCGTCGGGCGCGGATTGACCCTGGGCAGGCGCGCGAAGCTCGAGAACTCGCTGGTGAGCCGCCTCAGCACGGCCACCTCCTCCTCGATGATCTCGTGAGACTCGTCGAGCACGGCCCTGAATCGGGGGTCGTCTCCCGTGTACTTCGTCTTGATCTCCTGGATGGCGAGCCGGATGGGCGTCAGCGGGTTCTTGATCTCGTGGGCGAGACGCCTGGCGAACTCCTGCCAGGCGGAGACCCTCTGGAGGTACTCGATGCGTTCCCTCCCCTCGCGGATCTCCCTGACCATCGTGTTGAAGGCGTGGGCGAGATCGCTGAGCTCGTCTCCCACGGGGTCCACGACGCGCACTTCGAGGTCGCCGCGTCCCACCCGCTGCGTGGCGTCGCCCAGCCGTCCGATGCGCCTGCCGAACTTGAGTGAGTAGAGGAAGACGGCCCCTCCGACGACCAGCGAGACGACGCCGAGCGTCACGAGGTAGAACCAGACGAAGCCCAGCCGGAAGTCGTCCCGGTTCCTCTTGAACGTCTGGAACGTGCTGAGCACCCTCCCTGCCTCGTCGAACTCCTTGAAGACGGACCACGGCACCACGTACGTCTCGGTGAGCCGGGCGCTGGCTCCGACCTGCATGGAGACCTCGAAGCGCCTCCACTCCCGGGTCGGGTACTCATCGTCGTCGTGGCCGACGACGATGGGATCGTCGAGACCGTCGATCTCGAGCGTGAATCTCAGGGCGTCCTCCTCATCCTCGAGGAGCTTCTCGAGGATGAGCGAAGCCTCCCCGGCCTGCCCGTCCGCAACGGCCGCGACGAGGCGGTGGTCGCGGGCATGTCCGCGCGCGGCCGTCCGGTAGGTCCGCTTCCATCCATCGAAGAGATCTCGTCGCGCCTGCAGACCCCATCTGAGCCCGTCCTCAACCTCCTCGTTCAGGGCGATCGTGAGGGCCCTGCTGACGAGACGGTCGAACACGAACCAGGAGGCCCCCAGTGTGAGGGCCACGGCCGCCACCAGCGTGCTCCACGAGCTTCCACTTGATGCGGTTGAGTCTTTCGGGCCAGAGCTTCATCGACGTGCGGCTGGCCTCACCCCGCCCGGGGCGGGCGCCTGGCACGCCTCGCGCGGATGGCGCTCGCCACCATCCATGCGGCGAGGGCGATGTTGAGCAGGGCCATGACTAAAAGGACGGTGGTCAGGGGAATGCGGGACGAGGGACTGACCACGAAAGGCCCCACGCTCGTCCACGCCAGGTCCTGTGCCTCGACGTCGGGCGTCGCTGCGAGCACGACGGTCACCGCGTCCGGCTCCACGCCGGGCACGGCCCCGGCGACGAGCTCCCTGACGTCCTTCTCGGAGACCTCGAGCTCGTCGTTGACCTTCAGGAGCACCGAGGCCGTCGCCTCGCCCGCATCCGTGTGCATCCCGGCGCCGGACGGCGGCTCCGCCGGAGCGATGAGAACGGAGGCCTGGATCACGCCTTCCAGGGTCTCCAGCGTCCGGGCGATCTCCTGGGCCCTGGCCACGCTCTGCCTGAGCCTCTCGCGTGAGGCCGATGGAATGAGTGAATCCTCCTCGATGAGGCCCTGGAAGCCTCCCTGCTGCGGCCGCGGCAGCGACAGCCTGCCGAGGATCTCGAGGGCCCTCGGGCCCTCCGCGGATGGCACCTTCACGGCCCACGCCACCTCACGGGCGGTCTTCTCGCGGGTCTTCGTCGCCGGGATGCCAGCCCGCTCCAGCGCCGTGACGATGCGGTTCGTCTCCGCCTCGTCGAGGCCGCCAACGATGCGGACGGTGCAGGAGACCATCCACAGGGCCGCGAGGCATGCGATGATGAGTACACGAGTTGCGGACATGGGCGCCTCCCCCGATTTGTCTGGCCGGCCCTATCCAACGTTGAAGTAGAAAGTCGCTCCCATGCGCGGAGCGGAGAACTTCGGGAACTTGACCTTCTTCATCTTCGAGGTGACGCACTTCTGGAACTCCTGGCTTCCGCCGCTGGTCACGGTCACTCCCTTGACCGAGCCCGTGCCGCCCTCGATCGCGAACTTGAGAGAGACCTTCTTGAGGGCCTTGTTGCGCTTCAGCTCGCCGTAGATGCAGGGATAGACCGCCTTGCCCTTCGAGCTCATCACCTGGTTGATCTGTCCCTGCGAGAGCTGCATCTGGCCTCCGTCGCCCGCGAGGTCGCCGAGGTTGACGGCCTGGTTCATGTAGTCGTCGTAGCTGCCGCCTCCGCCTCCGCCTCCTCCACCGCCTCCCTTGCGCTTGCCCTTGCGCCCCTTCTTGTCCTTGACGATGCCTCCCTGGCCGATGTCGATCTTGAGCTCGCCGCTGGCGATCAGATCGTCGATGTCCTGCTCGTCCTCCTCGGTCGCCGCCTTGTAGATGGCCCGGCCGGCGAAGATGGATCCGACGATGAGCCCGATGCCTCCCACCACGAGCAGGACGACGAAGATCTTCGCCACTCCCGAGCGCTTCTCGCTCTTCTCCGACTGCTCGAGGGCCATCTGCTCCTCGTGCTTGACCTTGGTCACGCGCGCCCGCTCGATCATGTCCTTGAACTCTTCGCTCTCCCTGAGCTTGATCCGGATCCCCGTCTCGATGTCCTGGATCATGTGCTGGCCCTCGACCTCCCAGCGCACGATCATCTGGACCACCTCCCTGGTCCTGAAGGGGCCGTGGTCCATCTTGCCCTTGCTGATCATCCACTTCTCGGCGTCCTGGTCCTGGACCGAGGCCATGATGGAGTCCAGATTCAGGGGACCGAGGCTGGGGCGGTCCTCGTCCACGACGGGCGGCGGGGGCAGGGGCGGCAGCCCGGGGCTCGAGGGCCCCGGCGGCGGCGGACCAGGTGCCGGTGGAGGCATGACCGGGGCGGCCGGCAGGCCCTCGGCCGGCGGCGGGGGCGTGCTCAGGGGCCGGTCCACGTCGATCTCGATGTCGAGGCCGCCCGTCAACGCCTCGTCCCGGGGGTCGACCCCCTCGCTCTCGAGCAGCGTCGCCAGGTCCTCCTTGAAGTCCACCACGTTCTTGTAGCGGTTTGCCGGCTCGGCATCGAGGCAGCGGGCGACCATCTCGTCGAGGGCCGCGGGCAGGCCCGTCCTTTGCTGGCTGACGCGCGCCTGGGCGTCCGCGGGCGTCTGGCCCGTCAGCAGCTCGAAGAAGATGACGCCGAGGGAGTAGACGTCCGCACGGTTCGTGATGACCGAGGCCGCCGTTCCGATCTCGGGCGCCCAGAAGCGCCGCACGTAGGCCGGGACCGACTTGCGGAAGCCGGGGATCAAGTACAGGAGGCGAGACATGGGAAAGTCGCGGATCTTCACCCGACCCGACGACGAGACGACCACGGCCTGCGGGCTGAGGCTGCCGTGGATGCGCGTCTTGTGTGCGAAGGCCAGCGCGTTGCTCAGGTGCGCCACGAGGGAGTAGGCGCCCCGCAGGGAGAACGTCTCCCCCCGCTTCCGGCGCTCGCTCATCAACTCGTCGAGCCTGCTTCCCTCGACGTGCTCGCCGATGATGTAGACGGCGCCGGCCGACAGCTGCCCCATCCCGAACGTGGTGACGATGTTCTTGTGCGTGAGCTGGGACGCCGAGCGCATCTCGCTCTTCACGCGCTCGAGCGCGTTCGGGCCCTGGAGCGCGTTCGCAGGCAGGACGTGGATGGACACGGGACGGTCGTTCTTCGTGTCCGTCGCGAGGTAGCTCTCGCCCACGATCTCGGGTCCGGCGAACTGCTCGATGGTGAACCGATCGGCGATGCTGTCACCCTGGCTGAGGGTGCGACCCTTCGCCGGACGACCACTTGTGTCTTGAGGGGATCCCATGAACTCAAATTTTTAGCAGAACGGGCAACTTGCGTAAATAGCCAGCGTCTTCAGGGACTCCGCCGGGAAGTGCGCTTCGACCAGCCGAGCAGGGTCAGTGGCCGGTCCGACAGCCTCATTTTCACCTCCTGGCCCGGCCTGACGGGGATGACGAGGTGCGGGCCGTCGAGGTAGAGCCTTGCGGGCTGCCACTTGTTGGCCACGATCAGCTCGCGGCCCGCCGGGATGAGGCCTCGGGTCAGGCCCACGCGCATGCCGGGCCGCGTGATGGGCTCGCGCACCACGAACTGGATGTTGCGCGACGTGGCGGACAGGATCCGGCCTCCCGCGCTCCTGATCGCGGCGGTGGATCCGGCGGCCGGTCCCACCCATAGCCCGCTCGACATCTGCTCCTCTGAGCGCCCGTCCACGATGAGCACGTAGCGCGTCGTGACGGCGGGGTTCGGATGCGAGAAGAGCGCCTCGTTGAGTATCTTGTCGTGCATGAGCCGGTCTCCGACCAGCACGCTCATGCGCTGCAGCAGCGTGGACTCCAGCCTGCCCCTGGTGAAGGCCGAGAGCTTTTTCTCCACATCCCGTCTCGCGGCCCCGGTCAGGTAGCCGGCCGAGTGACGCGAGGACCTGACGCCGAGGATGGGCGTCGTCTCCACGTGATGGGAGGCGTACAGCACCGTGCCGTCGCCTCCGGCCGTGAGCACCAGATCGTAGCGGTTTGGGTCGAGGCCTTCCATGGATTGCACCACGCGTGAGGCGCAGCCAAGGCGGCTCAGGGCGCTGCGGATGGTGCTGAGCATGTCCTGGTGGTCCCCGTGCGCCTCCTCGATCCGCGCGAACCATGCGGATTGCCTGCTCGCCAGGCTCCCGATCCTCGGGCGCCCGTCCTGGCCAGACAGCCGCTCGAGCGTCGTGATGCGCGAGAGCACGAGGACCTTTTTCCGGGCACGTGCCATCTGGCTGGGCATTGTCCTAGAACGCGCCCCGAACATCAAGCGCGTCCTGCCGTCTTCTTGACCGGACGGTCAACGTAAATTACACTTTTGCGTCATGCTATTGCCCATACGGAAGGAGAATCGAATGAGAATCCACGTTTTTGCGATGACGCTCGCCCTCATGGCCTCGGGAGCCCTGCTCGCCGGCTGCGGAGGCGGAAACGGCGGCGATCCCCCGCTGCCCACCGAGTGCGACAATGACGAGTTCGAGGCGACGTTCGTCCTCGACCATCTGTCGATCCCCGACGAGAACGTCGGGTTCAATCTCGACGGAGAGGACACGTACTGCGAGTCCGGATGCATCAACGACGGCGAGAATGGCGTCGACAACCGCCTGGGCGCCGTGCTCGACGGCCTCTCGGACAGTCTCGGCGAGGACTTCAACGCCAACGAGGAGCTGGAAGTGCAGATTGAGGAGGGCGGCCTGCTCATCCTCTTCCGCCTGCTGAACATCTGCAACTTCAACGCCGACGGCGACGTCACCCTCCTGGGCTACATGGGCATCGACACGGACGATCCCGAGGATCCCACGGACAACTTCTCCGGCACGGAGCCGTTCGACGTGGACATCAGAAGCCTCGAGGGAGCAGGCACGGACCCGATGAACACGATGATCTCCTTCCCGTCGGGCGAGATCTCGAGGCGCGAGTTCAGCGCGGGACCGGCCGTGTTCAACCTCGACATCCCGATGCAGGACTCGACGCTGGGCCTCTCGATCCGCGAGACGCAGGTTCGATTCAACTTCCAGCCCGAGCCGAGCGACACCGGCGGCTCCTACCTCAACGGCAACATCATCAACGGCCTGCTCGGCGGTTTCGTCCTGGTCGAGGATCTGGCCGACGCGCTGCAGGAGTTCGCCGACGATTCGTCCTGGTCGAGGATCTGGCCGACGCGCTGCAGGAGTTCGCCGACGAGCTGGGCGACATCGATCCGGTGACGGTGATGAACATCGTCGTCAACCAGGCCGACATCGACCACGTGGCCGCCGGTCCGACCCCTGACGCCTGCACCATTGCCGACGATTGCCCCGTGCCCTGGCGCGACTGCGGCACGGACGGCTTCTGCGTCGAGCCTCCCGAAAGGATGGACGCCATCAGCCTGTCCATCCAGTTCACCGGCACGTCATGCGAGTTCACGGGGAACATCGTCGACCCCGACGCGACTCCGTAACCCAGCTTCAGAAACACTCTTCTCGATACGGCGTCAGTCGGCGAGCCAGGTGCGCAGGGGCTCGAGGAGCAGGGTGGGCACGTCCGCCATCTCGGCCGTGCTCCTCTTGCCGCACAGGTGGACGGCCAGCCTCAGCTCCCTGATGACGGAGCCAAGCAGCCGCTCAAGGCTCTCCTCGCCGCCCGAGTCCATGGCCCGGATCACGGGCAGGGCCATTCCGGCGAGCCTGGCCCCCATGGCGAGCGAGCGTGCCACGTCCAGGCCGCTGCGCAGCCCGCCACTCGCCAGCACGTTGCTCAGGCCGCTGCGCTCCGCCCACCCGAGAGCCGCCGCCGTGGGGATTCCCCAGCACGAGAACGTGGAGGCCATCCTGCGGTCGTTCAGGCTGCCGCGCAGTCCCTCGATGCGCACCCAGCTCGTTCCTCCGGCGCCGGCCACGTCGATCCAGTCCACGCCGGTCGACGCGATGGCCTCGATCTGGCCGCGGGTGAACCCCCCGCCCACCTCCTTGACCACGACGGGGTGTCCCAGCTCCCCGACGAGCCTCGTGAGCGTCTCCACCACGGGACCGGGATCCCTGTCGCCCTCGGGCTGGACGGCCTCCATGGCGAAGTTCAGGTGCACGACGAGGGCGTCCGCGCGCGTGCGCTCGACGAGCCAGGACAGCCTGTCGACCGGAAGCATGGAGGCCTGTGCCATTCCGATGTTGGCGAGTACGGGAATGTCCGGGGCTTCGGGGCGGACGTCGTAGCTGGAGGCCAGCGTCTCGTCATCCAGCATGGGGCGGCCGCTGCCCAGCGCGAGGGGCAGCCTCATCTTCTGGCAGACGCGGGCCAGGGACCGGTTGAGCTCGCCCGCTCTCGAAGGTCCGCCCGTCATGGCCGAGACGAAGATCGGGGCCGCGACCGTGTAGCCGAGAAACACGGTGCTGGTCTCCACGTCGTCCACCGACACGACGGGAAAACCCTCCGGGAGGAGCTCGACGCACTCGAGGAGGGTCGTTCGGGCCGGCGGATAGCACACGGGCGTGACGTCGGCGGCCGTGCACAGCCGGATGTGATCCAGCTTCCTGTCTGCCCTGTCCGCCACGATGGGGGATTATGCATGGAGGCTCGGGGTTTGACAACGGCCCCCGGCCAGGGACTCGTCGTCGCCGCCGTTTGACACCGGTGGCGGAATGAAGCTACCATTTCGGCAACACGGGGAGCGTGCATGACCGACAAGGATCCAAGAGAGGAAGAGCCGAAGGACCAGACCGATCCTGAGGAGGAAAAGCCGGCCGAGGACGACGCGGATCGCCGGAAGCACCCGAGGGTCAAGGCCAAGCTCCACATGGTCTACGAGGACGGCCGCACGTCCTTCAAAACGCGCGTCATCGACATCAGCCTCGGAGGCGTGTTTCTCGAGATGGAGAAGCCGCCCGAGGCCGGGACCGAGATCCGCCTCACGCCCGTTCTGCCCGACCAGGGTCCCAACGAGCCAGCGACGCAGATCAGGGGCCGCGTCGTCAGGGTGGTCGAGTACGACCTGGAGAACTTCCCCCATCCCCGGACGGGTATCGGGGTCGAGTTCTCGGACATCTCGGATGGTGAGCAGAGCCTGCTCTCGAACATCTTCCGCGAGGGACTCAGGGAGCTCAAGGAGGACGAGGTCGAGGAGGACGAATCGTCGTGCACCGGCGAGTGGCAGCAGCTCTCCGAGGATGAGCTGGAGAAGGACCCTCCCGGCGGCAAATCCTGAGCCCGGTTGCCTTCACAACACACCTGTGCTATCAAACCCCGCTTGTCCACGCCTCACGCGTGCCAAGGAGCATGATCATGGCGAGCCCGAAAAAGAAGAAGGGCAAGGAACGGAAAATCCGCACACCTCTAGTCGAGGTCAAGGAGCGCTTCGGCTCCAAGGACGCCCTCATCAAGGAGATCGAGAAGCTCACGGCGAAGAAGGACATTCTCGCCGAGAAGTTCGCCGAGAAGGGAATCGAACACGTGAGCAATGCGAAGCTCCTCAGGCTCCACGGGCTCGTCACCGAGGTCTCGAAGCAGTTCTCGAGCCGCGCGGCCCTCGTCGATGCGTACCTCGAGCTGAAGCACCGCTCCAAGGATGAGCCGTACAGGCAGAAGCTCATGACCTACACGCTCGGCCGCGTCTACGACCTGTACCATGTCGCCCAGCGCAAGGCTCCCTCCAAGGCGTGATCTCCGCGAACCTCCCCCGACTCATCTCGACCATCGGCCTGCTCGTCCTGGCCGGCGCGATGCACGCCTCCGCCGCGGAGTTCGGCGGCGCTCCGGACTACCACGAGCCCAATCCCGCCAAGCTCGAGCCCGGCCTGGAGGCAGATGCGTGGAAGGTCCTCGAGGCCGTGCTCGGAGCGGGCAAGACCGCGAGGGACGGACCCCTCGTCTGGGCCGCGCGCGACCTGTGCGCCGCCGTCCACGCGGCCGATGGAGGCGGGGCCGGGGCCGACCTGAGCCTGGATCACGAGCTCGCCCGGCAGGTGATGCTCGCGCGCGGGGCGACCGAGGCCGTCGTGTACCCCTTCGTGGTGAGCGCTTCCGATCCGGACACCGCGCTCGCCTCCTGGAAGTCCCACGTCGAGGCGGACGAGGACGCGTTCGCCGGACGGACCGTGGGCGTCGGCGCCCTGGAGGCCGGTGGAAGGTGGCTGCTCGCGTCGCTGTCCGTGGAGCGGCTCGTGACGCTCGAGCCCGTGGCCCGCGTGCTCGAGGTCGAGGGCAAGGTCGTGATCAAGGGCAAGAAGGTCGGTGCCATCGACGATCTACGCGTGCTCGTGGCGCCGCCGGGCGGGAAGGTCACGTCATCGCCCGTGACGCTCAAGGCAGGTGCGTTCAAGGCCGTCGTGGCCCTCGACCATGGAGACGGCGTCTACACGGTCGAGATCCTCGGGGACGTGGGCTTCGGCCCCCGCGTGCTCAACCTCTTCCCGATCACGGTCGGCAGCGGCAGCGCGCCTGCCGTGGTCCTGAGCGTGCCCTGGCGCAAGGGCCCCTCGCGCAATGCCTGGATGCTCTTCGATCTCATCGTGGCGGATCGCGAGGAGCGCGGGCTCGATCCCCTCGAGCCTGATCTCGACCTTGCCAGGGTCGCCATCACCCACTCGCGCGACATGCGGGATTCCGGGTTCTTCGGCCACGTCTCCCCGTCCCATGGCGGGATCGAGAAGCGCACGGTCCATCTCGACGGGCTGGCGACGGTGGGGGAGGTCATCGCGCTGGCCTCGTCGTCGCAGAGGGCATTCAGCAACCTCCTGGCCTCCCCCGCCCATGCCTCGAGCCTGCACGATCCGGCAATGACCCACATGGGAGTGGGCAAGGTCAAGACCGAGGACGGGATGCTCTTCACCGTGGTGCTGGCACGCCGGCAGGAGTGATCAGCGCGAATCAGCGATCTCGTTGAGCTCGTGCTGGAGCTCGAGCACCCTCGAGAGCGTGTCCTCGTGCCTCGTCCGGTGAAGGGCTCCGAGCGCTTGAGCCATCGTGGAGGGTGGGACGCTCGAGAGGGCCTCGATCCACCTGCCCACCGTCTCGTCGAGGTCCTCCTCGTCGACCACGTCGTTGAGCAACCCGATGTCGCGAGCCTCGTGGGCAGAGAGCTCCCGGCCGACGAGGTCCATCGCAAAGGCCCGCTTGCGGCCGATCGTGCCCTCGACGAGGGCATGGACCATGAGCGGGTACAGCCCCGATTTCACCTCGGGTGTGAGCAGGCGCGCCGCCGGAGTGCCGCAGGCCAGATGGCATGCGGCCACGAGCCCCACTCCGCCTCCGGCTGCCGGGCCCTGGACCCTGGCGATGACGGGCTTCGAGGCGCTCATGATGGCCTCGATGGCCGTGGCGTACACGCGGATGCCCTCACGCCCTCCCCCCCGGGACAGCTCCTTGAGGTCGGCACCGCCGCAGAACACGGTTCCCTCGGCGGCCAGCACGATCGCCCTGACCGCATCGTCGTGCTCCAGCTGCGCGATCCCCTCGACGATCGCGTCTATCGACGCCCGATTGAGCGCGTTCCTGCGCTCGTGCCGGTCGAGCACCAGCCAGCCCGCCGGGCCATCGGCCCGGACGAGAACCGGCCCCTGTTCACGCGATTTCATCTGGATATTGAATGGTTATGGCGTCCAAAGACACGAAATGTCAACGACGCCGATTTTGTGGGGCCCTTGACTCGAGCAGCAACCTCAACTAGAAAAAGCGTTGCAAAGGAGGGCTGAAAATGTCCATCGATCGTCTCGCCACTCGACCCCTCGTGGCCGTTGCGGCGGCCGTTCTGCTCGCCCTCGCGCTGGCGACTCCGCGGGTTCACGCCCAGAAAGAGGTTGGCGCCATGGGCAAGGGCATCGTCGGGCTCGGCCTCCTGTCGGGGGAGCTGGTCCTGAGCGTCGAGGCGCTCGCGGGCGTGAAGAACCCGTGGGCACTCGCCATCCCCACGATCGTCGCCATGGGCGGCGGTGCCGTGGGTGGCTATTTCATTGACAAGCTCGACAAGCCCGAGGCCTCGGTTGCGCTCCTGGCCTGCGGCATGGCCCTGTTCCTGCCCTCGATCGTCATCGCGGTGGCCAAGACGAAGTACGTGTCGGAGAAGGATCTGGCCGAGGACGTCTCCGTCACCGTGGCGGACGAGGAGGAGGAGGAAGAGGCCGGAGAGGAAGGGACCGAGACCGAGGCGGAGGCAGCAACCGAGGCGAAGGCGCCGGGCGCCATCCACGCCATGGTGGACGTGTCGCGGTCCCAGGTCCAGATCGGCGTTCCGCCCCTCGAGGTCCACGGCCTCTACAGCGACGAAGAGCTTCACTTCCTGGCGAGGGACCAGGGAGTGGAGTACCGCCTCTCTCTCCTGCACGTCGCGTTCTAGATAGCTCTACCCGGAAGGATGCTGTACGGGCGGTGGCCCTGTGTCCGGGGGTCAGTCGCCGTAGAGGCGGGCCGCGCACGCAAGAGGCGGCTTCTCGGCCGTGACCGAGAAGTCGAAGGAGCCCGTCCCGGCGGGGCAGATCCTGGCCGCGGGCCCCTCGGCCACGACGAGCGGCTCGGATGCTCCCGCGGCCGCGATGCGCAGCTGCACGGCTCCATCCTGCTCGCACCGCACCACCACGACGTAGCAGTGAGGCGGACCCTGCAGGACGGCCGAGCGGAGCACCGCCGGGGCGTCCTGCACACTCACTGCCGAGGCCTTGCCCATGGGCTCGAGCCCCTTCGCGTGCACGGCCGCGAGCGCCTCGAGCGACTGCGCGAGCCCCGCGTCCGGTGCAGCGGCCTTGCCGGGGCAGGCGGGAGCGACGGCGGGCCCGAGCGGTCCGGCGGCCGCCACGAGGCCCGGGCAGGCCTGGACGCCCTCCGGGGCGGTCTCGACTGGCTGCTCTGCGGCCGGGCCTTCTGCGTCCGGCGCCGCCCTGGCACCTTCCGGCTGCGTCTTCTTCGGATTGCACGTCGCGGAGAGGATCGCGGGCAGCCACAGGGCGACCAGGAGCGACGCTGGTCGGCCACTCATGCGCAAACCCTTCCTCGTGATGCCTGCCCTGCGGCGGTCAGACGGCGACGACCTTGGTCACGCCGGGCACCCTTTCCTTGATGACCCTCTCCACCACGGAGGCGAGCGTGAAGGCGGCCGAGGGGCAGCCCGCGCACGCACCCTTGAGGCGGACGGTGACCTGATCGCCGTCGATGGAGACGAACTCGATGTCGCCTCCATCCATCTGCAGCCTCGGGCGTATCTCGGAAATGACTTCTTTGACCTGATCTTCCATTGCGCTGAGATCTTTAGCGCACGTGCCCGACATGTCAACACCAATCGCGGAGATCTGTGAGCTTGACACGGGTTTACCAGGGAGGTTATGAACGCCCTCAGCGAGCCATGGACGCCCAGCCTTCCATCATCGTCGTGGTGGTCTCCGCTATTCTCACGGAGAACTTCATCCTCACGAAGTTCCTCGGGATCTGCCCCTTCCTCGGCGTCAGCAAGAAGGTCGAGACCGCGATCGGCATGAGCGCAGCGGTCCTCTTCGTCATGACCCTGGCATCGGCCATCACCTCGCTGCTGTGGACTTACGTGCTCGCCCGCTACGAGCTCGAATTCCTGCGGACCATCGTGTTCATCCTGGTCATCGCCTCCCTCGTGCAGCTCACCGAGATGGCGATCGCGAAGTTCTCGCAGACGCTCTACCAGGCGCTCGGCATCTTCCTGCCGCTCATCACCACCAACTGCGCCGTCCTGGGCCTGTGCGTGCTGAACATCGACAAGAGCTTCAAGTTCCACATCGCGCTCATCAACGGCGTCAGCTCGGCAGTCGGCTTCGGGCTGGCGCTCGTCATCTTTGCCGGCCTCAGAGAAAGGATACAGCTCGCGCGCGTTCCGAAACCCCTCGAGGGAGCAGCCATCGCCCTCATCACGGCCGGCCTGCTCTCCCTCGCCTTCATGGGGTTTGCGGGCATCGTGAAGACGGGCTGAAGAGTTCGGGATGCTCACGGCGATTCTCGTCCTGGGAGGGCTCGGTCTGGTCGGCGGGATCGGTCTCGTCGTGGCCTCCCGCGTCTTCTACGTCGAGGTCGATCCCCGCATCGACAAGATCAACGACGTCCTTCCCGGCGCCAACTGCGGGGGCTGCGGATACCCCGGATGCCGCGGGTATGCCGAGGCCGTGGTCAAGGGCAAGGCCAAGATGAGCGATTGCGCTCCGGGCGGTACCGAGGCCGTGGACGGGATCGCGGCCATCCTGGGTGTCGAGGCGGAGAAGGTGGAGCCCAGGGTGGCGGTCGTGCGCTGTTCCGGGGATCAGGACAGGGGCAAGGAGAAGTTCATCTACGACGGGATCGCCGACTGCCGGAGCGCTCACCGCATCGGCGGCGGGCACAAGATCTGCCCCAGCGGCTGCCTCGGCCTCGGAACGTGCAGTGCGGTCTGCTCGTTCGACGCGGTCGTGATCACGGACAGGCGCATCGCCGTGATCGACGCCGCGAAGTGCACGGGATGCGGCAACTGCGTGGAGGCCTGCCCGAGGGACCTCATCGGCCTCTATCCCGAGTCGCACAAGGTCCACATCCTGTGCTCCAACAGGGAGAAGGGTGCCCGCGTCAAGAAGTACTGCTCCTGCGGCTGCATCGCGTGCAAGCTGTGCGCCAAGGAGAGCGAGCACATCAAGATGGACGGTCTCATCGCCCTCGTGACCACGGAGTCCATTCCAGAGGATGCACCCATCCCCGAGGAGGCCTCCCTCATCTGCACGCCGGGCGTGATCCTCGACGAGAGGCACTACGGCCACGTGGCCTGGGCCACCGATCCTGCGGTGCGCGACGACTTCAAGACCCGGGCCAAGGCCATGAAGAAGAAGCGCAAGGCCGAGAGGGACGCGAAGAAGAAGGCCAAGGCGGAGGCCAAGGCCGCCAAGGCTCCCGACGAGAAGAAGCCCGACGAGAAGAAGGACGACGAGAAGCCGGCCGGGGAGGACGGCAAGTGATGGGCTCGTTCCCGGGCGGCGTCCACCCCCGCTACGAGAAGGACCTCACGGCCGGCAAGGCCACGAGGACGCTCGATCCTCCCGCCGAGGCCGTCATCCCGATGTCGCAGCACATCGGTGCGCCGGCCAAGGTCTGCGTGGAGAAGGGCGACGAGGTGCGCACGGGACAGGTCGTTGGCGAGGCCGGCGGCTTCGTCTCCTCACCCGTTCATGCCACCGTCTCGGGCAAGGTCAAGGTCATCGAGGACAGGCCCCATCCCTCTGGCAAGGACGTCCTCTCGGTCGTCATCGAGTCGGATGGTGAGGATGCCTGGGTGGATCTCGACCCGCACGAGGCCGACCTGCTCGAGATACCGTTGAACGAGGTGAAGGAACGCATCCTCGAGGCGGGCATCGTGGGCCTGGGCGGGGCCACGTTCCCCTCGCACGTCAAGCTCTCGCCTCCCGCCGACAAGACGATCGACACGGTGATCCTCAACGGTGCGGAGTGCGAGCCGTACCTCACGGCGGATCACAGGCTCATGCTGGAGCAGCCCCGGGCGGTGGCCCAGGGGCTTGCGCTGATCGCGCGGGTCATGGGTGCCGCGCGCGGCATCATCGCCGTCGAGGCGAACAAGCCCGACGCCATCCAGGCGCTCGAGGCGGAGGTGGGGAAGCTCTCCGGCAGCGTGGATGCGAAGCTCGAGGTCAAGGTGCTCCCTGTGGTCTACCCGCAGGGCGCCGAGAAGCAGCTCATCTACGCCCTGCTCGGGCGCGAGGTGCCCAGCGGTGGGCTGCCCATGGACGTGAGCGCGCTCGTTCACAACGTGGGCACGGCCGCCTCCATGGTCCGCGCGGCCTGTGAGGGCCGGCCGCTGGTCGAGCGCATCGTCACGGTGACCGGGGACGCCGTCAAGGAGCCGGACAACCTGAGCGTCAGGATCGGCACGCCGGTCAGGGAGCTGATCGAGGCGTGCGGCGGGTACGTGGACGACGGACCGGCGAAGCTGATCGCGGGCGGGCCCATGATGGGATTCGCCCAGCACACGGACGAGGTGCCCGTCATCAAGGGGACGAGCGGCATCCTCGTGCTGAGCAAAAGGCTCGTGCGTCGGGTCGAGCCCGGTCCGTGCATCCGGTGCGGCGAGTGCATCAGGCACTGCCCCATGAAGCTCAATCCCGCCGAGCTCGTGCTCTACGCTGAGCACGACCTCTTCGCGGACGCCGAACGGGTCGGGGCGCTCGACTGCATCGAGTGCGGGTGCTGCTCGTGGGGCTGCCCGGCGTCCATTCCGCTCGTCCAGCACGTGCGCAAGGTCAAGGTCGAGATCATGGCCGAGCGCGCGAAGGACAGGAAGGCTTCCTGAAGATGGCCGAGAAGGAACAGGCGGACAGGGGCAAGGCGCAGGAGGCCGCTCGGGCCCTCGTCGTCTCCTCCTCCCCCCACGACTTCTCGAAGCGCACCACCCAGCAGATCATGTGGGAGGTGTTCGTCGCCCTGCTTCCGGCCACCCTGATCGGCGTGTGGAGCTTCGGGTTCAGGGCGGCCCTGGTCATGGGCCTGACCGTGGCGAGCGCCCTGGGCTTCGAGGCGCTCTGGCAGGCCGCGGCGCGCAGGCCTCAGACCGTGGGCGACGGCTCGGCGGCCCTGACGGGCCTGCTGCTCGCGCTGAACCTGCCGCCGTCCTCCTCCTGGTGGATCTGCATGGTGGGTGCGGGCGTCGCGATTCTCCTGGGCAAGATGGTCTTCGGCGGGCTGGGCCAGAACGTGTTCAACCCGGCCCTGACGGGCCGCGTGTTCCTTCTCATCGCCTTCCCGGCCGAGATGACGACCTGGCTCGTGCCGCGCACGTCCGGCAAGCTGCCCGAGACGTTCCTCGGCCACGGGACCATCGCGTGGGACGGATCCGGCAACGTCCTCGCGGGCGGCGTCTCCTCCCAGGGGGTGGACATGATCACCGCGGCCACGCCGCTGGGGCTCCTCTCGGAGAAGGGGGCCTCGGCAATCACGGACGTGAGCTTCTGGGACGCGTTCCTCGGGATGGGCATCAACGGCAGCCTCGGTGAGGTGAGCGCCATGCTCCTGCTCGCTGGCGGCGTCTACCTGGGCTTCCGGCGCATCATCACGCTGCACATCCCGCTCTCGTTCCTGGGCACCATGGCCGTGATCGCGACCATCACGAACCTCATCGATCCGAACATGTACGCTCCCGCATCGATTCACCTCGTCACCGGCGGTGCGATGATCGGCGCCTTCTTCATGGCCACGGACTACGTGACCTCGCCCATCCATCCGGCCGGACGGATCGTCTTCGGCATCGGCTGCGGCCTCCTGACCATGGTCATCCGGCTGTGGGGAGGCTACCCGGAGGGCGTGAGCTTCGCGATCCTGCTGATGAACGCCACGACCCCTCTCATCGACCGCTACGTGCACGGACGCAAGTTCGGCTTCGTTGCAAAGGACACCGGAGGCAAGAAGTGAAGGCGGCCATGCCCATCATCGTGCTGACCGTGATCGCGGCCGTGGCGGCCGCGATCCTGAGCCTGGTGAGCACCGGGACCGCGGCCGCGCGCGAGGCCGCGGACCGCAACTTCAAGCTTGCCAGCCTCGATGAGGTGCTCCCGGAGTACGCCAACGAGCCGGACATGGAGACGATCGAGGCCGAGACGATCGGCGGCAAGAGAGTCTTGCTCTACCCGGCCCGGGGCCCGGAGGGCGAGTACGTGGGCGTCGCGGTCGAGCTCAACACCATGCCCGCCTACGGCGGCGTCATCGGCATGCTCGTGGGCGTGGACGCGGAGCGCCGGGTCAACGGCTTTAAGATCCTGCCAGGCCACAAGGAGACCCCGGGTCTGGGCACAAAGGTCATGGAGGAGGGCTGGAAGAGCCAGTTCTACGGCCAGAGCCTGGTCGACGCGAGGGGCACGTGGAAGGTGCGCAAGGACGATCCGGCGGGGATGATCGACGAGGTGACCGGGGCCACCATCACGTCGCGCGCCGTGACGGCCACCGTGGAGGAGGCCCTCATGGTCATCGAGAGCAGCATCGCCTCCATCCCGGGCGCCGTGCCCGAGCCTCCCCCGGAGCAGGAGGGCCAGGCGGAGGAGCCCTCGGAGTTCTCGGCCGAGGGCTTCAGGCACGAGAGCCTCGAGCACGTGCTGCCCGCATTCGACAACCATCCGGACAAGAACGCGCTCGAGGTGGAGCTGGAGGACGGCAAGGCGGCCATCCTCTACCCGGCCCGGTTCGAGAACGAGCTCGTGGGTGTCGCGGTGGAGATCGATACGCCTCCGGGCTATGTCGGCTCCCTCAACATCATCGTGGGCGTGGACCTCGAGCGCCGGGTGACGGGCGTGCGCGTGTTCCCCGGCCACGAGGAGACGCCCGGATCGGGCGACCTGGTCGAGGACGTCAAGTGGCTCGACACGTTCAAGGGCAAGACCCTCGGAGAGGAGGGGAAGGTCTGGAAGTGCAGGGGTGACGATCCCGACGGGATCGTCGACGAGATCACGGGAGCCACGATCACGTGCCGGGCCGTCGTCGAGGGCGTTGGATTCGCGCTCGAGGTGATCGAGAAGAACTGGGACAGGTTGAACTGATGTCACTGGGCAAGGAATTCACGAAGGGGATCTTCACGGAGAACCCGGTCCTCGTCTTCCTGCTGGGACTGTGCCCGGTTCTCGCCGTGTCCACGAGCGCCTTCAACGGCCTCGGCATGGGTGTGAGCGCCACGTTCGTGCTGCTGGGCTCGAACGTCGTCGTCTCCCTCCTGGCGCCGATCATCCCGCGCAACGTTCGCATCCCCTGCTACATCACCGTGATCGCCACGTTCGTGACGGTCGTGGACCTCGTCCTGCACGCGTACGCGTTTCAGCTGTGGATGAACCTCGGCCTGTTCATCCCGCTCATCGTGGTCAACTGCATCATCCTCGGCCGGGCCGAGGCGTTCGCCTCGAAGCGCGGCGTGCTCGATTCGATCGTGGACGCCCTCGGGATGGGCCTGGGATTCACCCTCGTGCTCTTCGTGCTGGGCGCGATCCGCGAGTTCTTCGGCAACGGGACCATCACGATCTACCAGATGGGCGACACCATCGTGCAGTTCAGCGCGCTCGAGGGCAAGTTCGCCAAGACCATCCTCATGATCCTGCCTCCCGGAGCCTTCATCACGCTCGGCATCCTCACGGCACTCAACAATATCCTGCAGGAGAAGCTGGGCAAGGCCTGAGCCCGCTTGCTCCCCACCCACCTCCGCGATACAATCTCGTACAAGGAGTGCAACATGATATCGATCAGAACGTTTGCTGCTCTCGCTTCGATCATCTTTCTCTCCACTGCCGGCTGCGGGTCCGTGGTCACCAAGGGCGACGTTGCCGAGGACTCGGATACGGACGCCGACGATCCCGCCTCCGAGGGCCTGGACGCGCCGGGCGATCCCGACCCGGATGCCGGGGATCCCACCACTGCGGATCCCGATCCCGACGCCGACGACCCGGACGACGACACGACCGCCGATCCGACCACGGACGGGTCCGGGTGCGGCAACGGCACGGTCGAGACCGGCGAGGAGTGCGACGACGATTCCGACTTCTGCGTGGACTGCGAGCTCACGGCCCCCTCGGGATGGATCGAGTGCACCGACTCCTCGGGCAACCCCGCGTTCCTCTTCGTCGAGGACTGGGCTGGCACCCACACGCAGCTCGAGTTCGCGGACCACTGCGAGACCATGATCGAGGACATGAGCCCAGAGGACTACGCACACTACGGACTTGCGGTCCTCTCAGACAGCGACATCTGGGACTGCATCCGGCCGGAGCTCGGCGGCGGACCGTACTACGTGGGCCTGCATCAGGACACGTCCGCCTCCGACTACGGGGAGCCGGACGGCGGCTGGTACTGGATGGCGGACGACGGCTCGGGCCGCACGGACGTGGATCCCTTTGACGGCTCTGCGGGCCCCATCTCAGGCGGCTTCGACAACGGAGGCGGCGGGGCGAACGTGGAGTGTGGCCGGCTCCAGAGCGGAGGCGGAGGGTGGGGCTTCTCCGACTACTCGTGCGACGCCTCCATGGACTGGGACGGCATCTGCATGATCCAGTACTGAATCCTCCCGGGAACATCCTTGAATCCGCAGTGTCACACGGACGTCGGACGGGGTGCGCCATGGCAGTGATCTGCAAAGAGGCCCGGGCGAGTGCGCTCGCCTTCCTGTTCGTCTCCTGCGGGG
>JAFDER010000358.1 GCA_019310245.1 Deltaproteobacteria bacterium | reverse complement strand
GGGATCGTCGGCCCAGCCGGCCTCGGGTTTGCTCTCACCACAGTACGGGCACAGGGAGTCCGTCTCCCAGACGCCGTTCGAGCAAGCCGAACAGATGAGGGATTTGTCCTTGTCCGTCACAGAAACTCCCCGATCTTCTGGCCCTTTTCCCGACGCCCCCCACATTCAGCATCCTGGCGACTCCGCCGCGGGCACCTGGATGGCCCGAAAACAGAATATCTAGAATACCTCAAGCCAGGGGTGGCCGTCCAGGACCGCATAGGGCCTCTCACTCGATCCGCACGAGGTGGGGCTACAGCCTCACCAGAAAACAGCCGATCATCGGATTCTGATCGGCACGTGATCCGACGATCAGGGGGGTTGACCGGCTCAGGAGCAGTCGACCAGGGGCAGGAGCTCGTCGCCGCGGCCGTACTGCTCCTCGACCGGGTAGCCGATGCCCTCGAGGATGTTGTAGAGCTGGGTTCGGATGTCGTCCAGTGTCTCGTCGCGGCGGGAGGCGGCGGTGGGGGATTCCTGCACGCAGATGTACTTGGCAGCCCCGCAGGCGTCGAAGGCCTCGCAGTAGTCGTTCCATTGCGTCTCGGCCTGGATGTTCGCATCGCCGTACATGCCGATGCCGCCGATGAGCACGAGCCTGACGTCCTCGGCCCTCGAATCGATCACGGCCTGGTACGGATCGAGCGCGTCGCGGCCGAACACGGCGATGTCGGCCGTCATGCCCACCTCGATCGTGCCGATGTGGTCCTCGAGGCCGACGACGACCGCCGCATCCGACGTGGACATCCCCCAGATCTTCTGCGTGGTGAGCTCCGGGATCGTGTTGTCGATGCCGTACTGCAGGCCGAAGCGCATCTCGGAGAGCATCTCGTCCTCGCCCGAGGGCGTCCAGTCGGGGGCGATGGCGGTGGGGATGCCGAGCTGGAGGATCCTCTGGATGGGAGCCGTGCGTCCGTAGAGGACCATGTTGCTCGAGGGCGACCAGGCTATCTTGGAGTCCGTGTCGTGCACCTCGACGAGCTGGGCCTCGGTGAGCGGGACGCAGTGGATGAGAAGCGACGTGCCGTTGTGGAGCAGCGAGGTGCCGGCGTGGCGGTTGGTGCGCGTGTCGCGGCCGGCAAAGGAGTCGAACTCCTCGTCCACGTGATCACCCGTGTATCCCTCGGCCATGTGCACGGCAAAGCGTGTGATGGGCGCGGTGGTGTCGTCGAAGCTCGCGATGTAGTTCGCGGCGTCAGCGTCGGTGATGTCGCGTACGGAGCCGATCGCGGTGCGCATGTGGTCGTAGCCGATCAGGTTGTGGAAGTGGTCCGCGTTGCGCACTCCCCAGTTCACGCAGGACTGCTGGAAGGACTGGCCCTGGATCGTCGTCGTGCCGTGGACGAGGCTCCGGAGCTCGCCCCACTTGGCGGCCGGGCAGTAGTGCGTGCCGGTGCTGCGGTGGGCCGCGTACGGCTCGATGTGCGCCTCGTAGTCCGGGTCCGCGGCCCACTGGTAGCGGTTCTCGAAGAGCCTGGGAGGATCCGGCACCCACTCGGGCAGGAAGTTGTAGGCGACGTGGTTGTGGGCGTCGATGAGGCCCGGCGAGAGGATCCCGTGGGTGTCGATCCACGTGGCGTCGCCCGCGCCCGCCGCGCTCGAGCAGTCCGCGTCCACGCACGCGATGGTGCCGTCCGGGGCGATGAGCACGTCGCCCGGGTCCAGGACGCCGGTGGGCGTGAGCACGATGCCGGTGAGCAGGAGGCCACTCGTGCCCGTCCTCAGGACCTCTGCCGGCATGGTCGGGTGAGACGCTCCATCCTCCGGTGCATCCTCGCTCACGATGTCAGCTGCATCCTCCTCGTCGTCGGTCGCATCGAACGCGTCGGGATCGTCGAGCGGATCGTCGACGACCTCGACGGCGATCTCCTCGTCCAGGACGTCCTCGACGGCCTCGGTGTGGACGTCGCCCGTGGTGCTTTCATCGCGGCACCCGGCACTGGCCAGGAGAAGCAGACACGTGCTCCATGCAAGTCGGCGGCAGCTCATCCTCGGCTCCTCGGTGATCCGGATGGACGGTACACGATCAGGATAGTGGCCAGCGAGCAGACTGCAAAGAGGATCCGCAGGTCACGCAACGGTCCGGATCCCGGGGTCTGACCCCTTATTCGGGCCTGCGCAGGAAGAAGGTGAGCCACTCGGTCTCGGTGACCTTCACGCTGTAGGGGACGTAGTCCCGGCGGAACGACTCGTCGAGGAACATGTCCCGGTCGCCGGGCAGATACTGCCACCAGCCGGAGAACCAGATCTCGAGCTCGCTGGACCGGATGTCCGTGTCCGTGATCACGGGCAGGCCCAGGAGGATGACGTCGGGCTTGCGCGACAGGACGTAGAGGGCGTCGTGCTTCTCGTGGCCGAGGGTCACCTTGCCGAGCGTGATGTCCCGGTGCGCGATGTGCACGTCGTTGAGGCCGAGCATGTCGATCGTGGGCAGGCCGGAGACGTAGGGCACGATCCCGGCCGCATTCGTGGCGACGAGAGTCTCGGGGGAGAAATTCTCGCGGAGCCACGCGCCCACGACGAAGTACTCGTCGTTGATCTCCCTCACGCTCATGACGCGCTCGTACTGCGACTCGGGCCGCTGGGCGGTGAAGGAGGTCCTCGACCGCAGCGGCGCGTGGAACGTCCAGACGCACAGCAGGACGAAGAGCAGGCCGCCCACGAAGCGCGGCGAGATGCGGCCCCTCAGGCCGGCGATCCTTCTCACGCCCATCAGGGCCCTGCCCGCTCCGACGATGGCCACGGCGCCCGCCGGGATCGCGGGCAGGAAGAACCTGTGGAACGCGAAGCCGTCGCCGCCAACGAGCACGACGTTGACCACGGCGCCGACGACCACGGCCGCGGCGAGCCGGCTCCAGCGCTCGGCGCCCTTGAGGACCCAGCAGACCGCGAGGGCCGCGGGCACGACCCAGAAGAGCTGCGTCGTGAAGAACTCCTCCACCTGCACGAGCCCCACCGTGAAGCCGGCCACCCCGGGCGAGGCCTTGGCGTACCAGGTGTTGGGCAGGGGATGACCGAAGTGGCTCCACCTCCAGGCGAAGTACGGCCCGAAGACGAGCAGGAAGACCGCGAGCATCACGAGCGCCTGCTTCCGGCCGTCCCTGTCGAAGAGCAGCGCGGCGAGCAGGACCGCCACGTACCCGACGCCCTCCGGCCTGACGAGCGACGCGCCCGCCATCACCACGCCCGCCCACGCGGCGGCCGCGAAGTCCCCCCTCGCGAGCAGGACCAGCGCGAGCGTGAGCAGGAGCACGAAGAGCGTGGTCTCCATGCCCGTGCCCGAGTAGTAGGCCCACGTGCCGTTGACGAGGACAAGGATCGCGGGTCCGACCCTCCACGCCCCCCGCGCGCCGAGCCACGCCTGCGACAGGGCCGCGGTCATGACCACGACCCCGAGACCGAAGCCCAGCGACAGGAACGTGGCCACGGCCGGGATGGGAAGGCCGGCGGACTTCAGCATGGCGAGGAGCACGACCCAGCCGAAGCTGGTGAAGCCCTCCACGACCTCGCCGGCGTTGTAGACGATGCCCATGCCCGCGGCCAGGTTCTCGGCGTAACGGAACGAGATGTACGAGTCCTCGAACGGCATGTCGTAGACGACCGCGCTGAGCAGCGCCGCCAGGGGCAGCACGAGCAGGAGGGCGTCCCGGACCCAGCCCAGTCTCCGCACGGGCACGGGCCGGTCGAGCCAGCTCGCGCGCGTGAATCTCTCCCTGTCGTGATCGGAGCCCATGAGTTGCTGGAAGCATAGCCCTGCACGCCCGAGCCGGGCAAGCGAGGATTCTGCAGCTCGAGGGTCATCGACATGGGCTTCTGGCATCCGTTGCGTTCGTGGTAAAGTCACGAGCGCAATGGGAGACGACCTGCCAGAGGGCGTCACGCGGGAGCTCCTGCGCGAACGCATCAGCATGGCCCGCCCGGACGTGGTGCTCTACCGCGAGATCCCGAAGTTCGATGGGCGAACGGTACGGATCATGGTCGAGAAAATCCAGGAGCTGACCGCTGGACTGGAGCAATTCGACCTCGTGCTGGATCTCACCGAGGCGACGAG
>JAFDER010000357.1 GCA_019310245.1 Deltaproteobacteria bacterium | reverse complement strand
TGGAAGAATGCCGTGTCCGCAAAGGACTTGCGCGTCTCCACCTCCGGGGCCTCGTGCTGATCGCGGCCGTTCTCCGCCTTGCCGGCGCCTTTCGCCACCTTCTTCTTGGCGGGCGCCCGGGTCTCGTCGTCCATCTCCATCTCCGCGCTCATCGGCGCCGGCGAGGCGGCGTAGTCCATCTTCTCCTGCATCACGGTCCGGGAGAGCAGGCCGCGGCTCCGGAACAGGCCTCCGGGCCGGCCGCCGGCCCAGGTCTCCCAGGTGCGCACGCCGGGCGGCTTGGGCGGCTCGGGTGGGGACTTGATCTTGGAGAGGATCTGCTCGAGCAGACCCTCCTCGACGTAGATGGTCGAGACGTAGGGGGCGAATGCCGAGTCGTGGCCGCTCGTCGGCTCTCTGGCCTGCAGGTACAGCATGTCCATCCACATGTTGGTGGAGGTGACGTAGTACTCGAGGGCCCTGTCGTACATGAGGGCCAGCGTCTCGCCCCTGACAGGCTGTCCCTTCGAGTCGGCGAGCTTCACGCCCCAGGTGGCCTCCTGTCCGGGCGTGAGCTTCTCCTCGAACGGGTCGAGGGAGACCGTGAGCTTCTTCTCCTTCCAGGGCACGGCCACCGACAGCTGCCCCTGGTGAACGGACAGGTCCTTGAGGCCGAACCACCTGAGGGTGAAGCCTCCCTTCATGTCCTTCGTCACGGGCACGTCGAGGACGGTCACGGCGCCCGACCCCGTGACGGGCTGGGCGCGCAGGAAGTACTCGCCGGCCCACAGCTCCATGACGTGGCTGCCCGCGGCCAGATCGGAGCCGATGACGAAGCGCGCCTCGTCGCCGACCTCGTACTCCGACTTCTCGGCGAGCGTCACCGAGGCGGCATGCAGGGGAACGGCCGTGCCGGCCTCGCCGGCCACCACGAAGACCTTCTCCTGCTCCACCTTCTCTCCCCACTCGTCCTTCGTCTTCATGACGATGCGGTACCCACCCGGCTCGAGCGCGTCGAGGGAGAGGGCGGCAACGCCGTCATCGCCGTGCGTGGCCTTGCCCGACGCCACCTTCTTGCCGCTCTTCACCTCGGCGAGCTGGACGTCGAGGGGCGGGGTCCAGCTCCATTGCCCGCCGTAGCGCGGGTAACCGAGATCCGCGAGCGTCTTTGCCGGCTCGTTCTTCAGGCGGAAGACGTCATAGGTGCTGCTGCCTGCGGACGGCGTGTCGTTCATCGTCATGAGCCTGGACGTGATCGGAGCCTTCTCGCCGGCACGGAAGAACTCCGTCTCCGGCTCCACCGTGAAGTACAGGGCCTGCTTGCCGGCCTTGAAGGACTGCGTGCCCTGGATCGTGCGGCCTCCCGAGTCGCGCGCCTCGACCTCGAGCGTGAAGCTCGCCATGTCGGGCAGCTTCCGCTGGTAGGGGAGCCGCGGCGGGGCGTTCGGGGTGAAGTCGATCGTGAACGTGCCGTCGGCGTCCGTCTTCATCTCGCCCGTGGCCAGCTCCTCCGAGCCCGTGTCGTGATCGCTGGTGAACCAGTAGCGGTAGTACCAGGGGATGTACATCGAGCGGCGGATGACGTACTTCAGGTTCGCGTCCGCCACGGGGCCTCCGAAGTAGTAGCTGACCGAGCCCTTGATCTTCACGGGCTTGTCGTACTTCCAGGGCTTCTCGGCCTCGTCGACCTCGATCTCGAACTCGGGCTGCTTGTACTCCTCGACCTGGAACCAGGCGCTCTGCTCGCCGAGATACTGCCCGTCCTCCACCTTCGCGCTCAGCGTGTAGCCGCCGAGGATGCGCCCCTTGGGAACCGTGAAGACCGTCTGGGCGCTTCCGAACTCGCCGAGGTCCACCGTCTCGGTGTGGAAGGACTCGCCGTTGGGGTCCAGCGCCTCGAACGTCACGCTCCGGTTCTTGCCCAGCGTCCTGTATCCGACGGGAGTGCGCTTGACCGCGATGACCTTGGCCTTGATCTCGTGCCCCGGCCGGTAGATGGGCCTGTCGGTCTCGAGAAAGAGCGTGATGGGGTTCTGCGGCGCGTAGTTCACGTTCAACCCGGAGCTCCAGTAGGCGTAGGAGCCGTCCTTGCGCGCGAGCGGATCGGCACCGTAGTGGTTGTAGTAGTTGCTCCGCTGGTAATAATCGACGCTCGCCGGAGCAGGCTCGACTCCCACCTTCATCTCGAGGGCGGCGATGCCCTCCGCGTTCGAGGTGAGATCGAACTCGAGCTTCTCGCCGTTGAGCGTGGCCCACACGTCGATCTCGGCCGAGTCGACCGGGGCGCCCGTGCGCGCGTCGAGCGTGTAGAACCGGTAGACGTCGTCCTTGAGCTCCGGGCCTGCCTTGCCATCGATGTGCTTGTAGTACCCGTCGCGCGTATCGGTCGTCACGCCCGGCGTGCCGACGAGCACGAGCTCGGTCACGTTGAGGAAGCAGTAGGACACGAGCACCTTGCCCAGGTTGAACGAGCTGCTCTCCGAGGCAAGGAGCATGTACACTCCCTTGCCGAGCTCAGGGGCGTCGGCCTCGAGATTCACGTACTTGTGATCGCCCTTGTCGCCCGTCTCCACGGACCAGGACTCGACAGGCTTGCGCTTGAGAAGCTTCTCCTCGAACCACTTCCTGTCGGCATAGCTGAACAGCCCGGACCATCCGGAGAAGTAGTAGGAGTACTCCTCGATCTCCGTGCGGTGAAGATCGGGATCGATGGCGTATGCCCGGAAGTGGACCTTGTCCAGGTTGCGCGTCTCGGTCTTCAGGAAGCCCTTCGCGGGCGGGAGGGAAGTTCGGGCCTCGATGTTCAGGTAGGGCTCCAGGATGTTCATGCGCAGGACCTTGGAGGCATATGAAGAGTAGGTCTTGGAGTACCTGTCCTCCACCTTCTTGCACATGTCCACCGCCTCGACGTACTCCTCGGCGCTCTCGTGGATGACCGCGGCCTGGTAGCCTGCCTCTGCCTTTCCGCCGCTGGTGCGAAAGTCCGTGAACCAGCCGAGGAGCAGATCGAGTACCTTCAGGCGGAGCTTCTCGTTGCTCTCCTCGTCGCCCCACTCGTACAGGTTGTGGCTGCCCGGCAGGAGGAGCCTCTTGATCTTCCATCTCTCGACGGCCTCGCGCCTCTTCTTCGTCTCGTACTCTCCGGATGCCTCCATGAGCGCCGGAGCGAGAAGGGCGGGGGGGTCGTCGAAGCTCACCTCTCGCTCGAAGTCCTCGACGATGAGAACGCCCGCGTCCGGGCGGGCCTTGTCCTCCTCGATGGCCGAGCCCTCCACGCCGAGCAGGTAATCCGTTGCGCTGTAGACGAGGTAGTCGAGCATGGTGGGGTAGGCTCCGAAGTGGACGCCTTCCACGTCGAAGAAGTAGCCCTCGTCGCTCATGGGGGCGTCCGCGAGCTCCTCTCTCATGTCCCAGAGCGCGGCGTAGTCGCCGCGGATCCCGGCCCTGATCTCGTCCGGCGTCTTGCGATACACGTCCTCCTTGCCCTCGTCCTCGACCACGTCCCCGCTCGTGACGTGGGAGTACTGCATGAGGAAGCTCTGCAGGAGCTCCGCCCTGAGCAGGAGGAAGCGCGGCCCGTGGGGCATCTTCTCGGGCACCGGCGTGTCCAGGAGCTTCTGGGCGGCCTCGCCGTAACGGTACAGGTGAGAGAGGGACTCGCACGAGCGGTGGAAGGCTTTCCACTTGACCGCCTCGTTCTGCGAGCCCGCGTAGACGGCCTCGTAGGCGGTGTAGGCCTCCTCGAAGGTCCCATCGTCGAAGAGCTTGTCGGCCGCCTCGAGCTCGGGCGAGGTGGCCGTACCTCCAGGACAACCTGAGCAAGACATGATGAATACCCCCAGAATCAGGCAGATTGCACGTGCCTTCATGAGTTCTCTCCCCGCGCACGGCCGGGCCGGCGCTTCTTACTCGAATTCAAGGACATTTTGCCCCGCAGAGCAAGCGTTCCGCCTGTGGATCACTCAGTTGGAACGATCCTGGGTCGAGAGTGTTCCGTTGGCCGGAGGCTCGAACGGGATCTCGAAGCTGAACGTGCTTCCCTTGCCGGGAAGGCTCTCGAGGTGGATGAGGCCGCCCATGGGCCGGACGATCTCGGAGGAGATGAACAGGCCCAGC
>JAFDER010000356.1 GCA_019310245.1 Deltaproteobacteria bacterium | reverse complement strand
TCATGCACACCTCGCCGGCCGCGCAGGAGTTCGCGCACTCGCCGCAGTTGGACGGGTCGTTCGTGAGGTTCTTGCAGACGCCGGAGCAGGACGTGTAGCCGTCCGGGCAGTCAGGGGCGCACGCCCCGTCGGTGCACACGTAGCCCACCGCGCAGGTCATGCCGCACATGCCGCAGTTGTAGAAGTCTGTCATCACGTCCCTGCACGTGCCCGAGCAGTCGGTGTAGCCCTCCTGGCAGGAGAGCGTGCACACGCCGCCGGAGCAGACGTGGCCCGGCTGGCAGGCGATGCCGCACCCTCCGCAGTTGGAGGGGTCGTTCAGGATGTCGGCGCAGATGCCGCCGCAGTCGAAGCTGCCCGTCGGGCACTCGTCGTTGCCGTCGCAGGCCGTGAGCAGGAGGACCATCGAACAGCAATGGAACAGGGATCTCATGGGTTCATTCTCCTCTTTCGTTCATGACGATGAAGAAGAGTACGGTTCGTTTCGCCGGGGGTCAAGATAACGGCAGTCCGGTCACTTCATCTCGAGCCGCAAGACGTGCAGCACCTGGTCCGAGCCCCAGGATCCCACCCCGTAGATCAGGACGGGCGTGCCGTCGGCCGCGAAGAAGACGGAGGCGTCGTAGATGTCGTCGTCGAGGAGCGACGTCGTGGCGCTGGAGGTCACCTTGCCCTTGCCGTCCACGAGCACGGTCAGGACCCTTTCCTCGCCCGAGTCCTTGTCGGGGACGATGCGGCTGATGGCGATCGTGGCGCCGTCCGTGGTGCCGGCGACGTACCCGAGGTGCTCGGTCAGCGACCCGGCGGTCTTGAACTCCTTGATCGTGGTCGGCTCGAGCTTCTCCTTGCCGTCCCAGCCGTACATGGCGATCTTGGGCGTCGAGTTGCCCTTCGAGTCCTGCTCGTTCCACGCCATCGCCGCGCCGCCCTTCATGGGCACCACGGTCATGCTCTGGACCATGATCCCGCGGTCCCACACGTCCATGTCCGCCTCGATCACCTTTCCCGCCGGAGTGACGATGGCGAACTTGCGCTTGTGATTCATGGGCAGCGACGGCCTGGTCCAGGCCACGAGGCACCTCTCCGGACCGCAGGCCAGTGACGTGGCGTGGACCGTCGGCTTCTTGTGCACGAGCGTCTCCGGCACGGCCTCCGTGCCGTTCATGTTGAAGACGGCGAAGCGGATCCCGGAACTCACGCCCTTCATGTGGTTCCAGGCGAGGACGACCTTGTCCCCGCTCTGCGACGCGGCGAAGGTAGCCTCGAACTCGTCGATGGCGATCATGTTCCTGGCCGCCAGCGTCTGGCGCTTGCCCGGCTTGCCGTCCGCGGACACGAACAGCCTGTGGATCTTCACGACGGCGGACATGTCGAACGGATCCCTCGACTCCTGGTAGAAGACGAGGTATCCGCCGCCCTTGTCCGCGAAGCACACCGGCCACCGGTTCATGTCATCCTCGGGCGAGACGGCGACAGGCTCGCCGATGGGCGAGAGATCCGGCTTCAGCCGGGCCATGTTGATCACGGTGCCGCTCTCCAGCTCGGTCTGGTAGACGACCGCGCACCCCTTCTTGCCGCAGCACATGTGGGGATTCTGACCCTGTCCGAGCTCGTGCCCCGGGGGTCCCGACGCTTTCGGCTTCACCCCGAATTCCTCCTCGAGCTCCTCCATCACCTCGGCCTCGATGGCCGTCTCCAGATCGTCGAAGATGCCCTCGAGGACCTGCGCCTTCTCCTCGTCGATCTCGGGCCTCGGCATCAGCAGGGCGATCGCGGCGATCACCACGCCGCCCAGCACCACGGCCACCACGCCGACCGCGATGAGGGCGAGGACGCCGCCGATCACGAACCGGAGGATCCCGGACGGCTTCTTCTGCCTCACGACGCTCGACGCCGGGACGGAGATGGGCGGCGGCGTGTAGGGCGGGGTGGGCACCGGAGCAGACGCGAGCTGGGTCGGCGTCTCGTACGACTTCAGTGCGGGGCTGGAGGGCGACGAGAACAGGCTGAGCTGGGACTGGGGCACCCCGAGCTGGGCCCCGACCCGTGCCAGCTCCACGCCGAGCTCGTTCATGCTCTGGTGGCGCCGCTGCGGGTCGCGCGCCATGGCCTTGAGGATCACGGCCTCGAGCTCCTCGGGCATGTCCGGCCGGATGCTGCGCGGAGGAGCCGGATCCTCGGTCATGATCGACACCAGGATGGACTGCACGCTCGCACCGTCGTACGCGGGCTTGCCCGAGAGCATCTCGTAGAGGATGGCGCCGATGGCGTAGACGTCCGCCCTGCTATCCACCTCCCTCTCCGCCTTGACCTGCTCGGGCGACATGTAGTTGGGCGTTCCCAGCAGGGCGCCCGTGTTGGTCAGCTTGCGGTCCGCGCTCTTGATCTTGCTCAGACCGAAGTCCAGGAGCTTGGCCGTCGGCACCTTGCCCTGCCGGTAGACGAGGAAGAGGTTGTCCGGCTTGAGGTCGCGGTGCACGATGCCCTTGTCGTGCGCGGCCTGCAGGCCGTCGCACACCTGCAGCATGAGAGGGATGGCCTGTGCCGGGGGCAATGCTCCCTCGCGGGAGAGCTTGCTCCTGAGGTCCTCTCCCTCGAGCAGCTCCATCGCGATGAACGGCGGCCCTTCCTCGAGGTATCCAAGGTCGATGACCTGCACGATCGAGGGGTGCCCGATGTTGGAGGCGCTCCGGGCCTCGCGCTGGAACCTCTCGATCATCTCGCCTTCCATGGCGAGCGGCGCGAGGAGCACCTTGACGGCCACCTCCCTGTCCAGGGACAGCTGCCGCGCCCTGAACACGGCGCCCATGCCGCCCTTGCCCAGCAGCCCCTCGATCTTGTAGTTGCCGCCGATGACCCTCCCGACCATGCTCTGCTGAGGATCGGGCTGGGAGGACGAGTCCAGCATGAGCCTGGCCCCGCACTGGCCGCACACGGCCGCGTCGTCGGGGTAGTGGATCTGGCAGGACGGGCAGATTTTCATGTCACGCGGGTGGGGGCGTCCCCCATCAGATCGGGAGTCTACATCTACCAGATCGGCGGGGTAAAGGGCTGCGTCAGGGGTTTGCCGTCCAGCGCCGGCTCGACGGAGTCCAGATCCATGCCGAAGCGGCTCATGATCGTGGGGGCGATGTCCTCGCGGTTGCCCCTGCGCATCACCCCCCCGTCGTTCGTGGCGAGCCAGACGTAAGGGGCGTCGAAGTGTTTTACTCCGTCCTCGTCGAACCCGTGGTCGGACGTGACGTAGACGAGTGTCTCCTCATCCATGCCCAGGGCCTCGAGCTTGTCCAGGATCCTGCCGGTCCAGGTGTCCGCGGACTTCATGGCGTCCACGTACCTGCTCGAGTTCTCCCCGAACATGTGTCCCTTGCGGTCCACTTCTCCGAAGTGCACGAAGAAGAAGAACCGCCTGTCCTTGTTCTGCTCGATGAGCGCGAGGGCCTTCTTGCCCACGTCCTTGTCCCAGTGCAGGCCGTTGATGAAGATGTCGACCGCGCCGTGCGTGTGGAAGTAGGGCTTTCCGGGGAAGGCCTCGTAGTCCTTGCCGTCGAGCGTGACCTGGTACTTGGCCTTCTGCCCCTTCTTGAGCGGCACGATCCTGGGTCCGTCCGTTCCCATGTTCACCTTCTTGGAGATCACGGCCGCCGTGAGAATCTTCGAGGGCCCGAAGAACTTCTCCAGCCGCTCGAACAGGGTGTAGCCCTTGGGGATGGGCTCGTACCTCTTGTTGGAGAATACCCCCGTCTTCTCGGGCTCGTAGCCCGTGAGGATCTGCGTCCATCCCGCCTTGGTGTCCGTGGTCCTGAGGATGTCGATCGCCACCAGGCTCCCCTCGTCCTTCAGCCTCTGCAGCGCCGGCAGGTACCCTGCCTCGAGCCCCTCCTTGACGTTCTGCCTCCCCGCCCCGTCCCACCCGATCAGGATGACGTTCTTGACCGGAGGCTCCTTGCCCTCGCTGCCCGCCATGAGCGCGACTGCCATGGCCACCAGGAAAACCGCTGCGCCGATGCATGTCCGTCTCATGTGCCTCTCCCCGTGCTCTCTCCATTCAACACCCACCAGCCCGTTTGATTTCGCGGCTGTTGCCCGCCGTCCG